>NZ_JBYRFX010000361.1:0-3142 GCF_057815775.1 Inquilinus sp. | reverse complement strand
CGACGGCACCTTCTGGGACAAGGCCGGGACGCCGGAACCGACCGGCGAGCGCTATGATTTGGTGGTGGTCGGCGGCGGCATCTCAGGCCTCGCCGCCGCGATCCAGTACCGCAAGCAGGCGGGGGCGGGCGCCCGCATCCTGGTGCTCGATGCCATCGACGATTTCGGCGGCCACGCCAAGCGCAACGAATTCACCAGCGCGGATGGCCGCAGCATCATCGGCTATGGCGGGTCGCAATCGCTGCAGACGCCCAGCTATTTCAGCCCGGCGGTCAACGCACTGCTGGCCGATATCGGCATCGAGCCGCAGCGCTTCGAAACCTATTACGACCAGGGCTGGGCCGAGCAGCGCAACCTGTCCCGCGCCGTGTTCTTCCCGAAGGAGGCCTTCGGCGCCGATGCGCTGGTGAAGAAGGTCGACGCCGCCGCCGACTGGGTGCCGCAGACGCCGCTGAACGACAAGGCCAAGCAGGACCTGATCGCCCTGATCGACGCGCCGGCCGACTACCTGCCCGGCCTATCGCAGGCGCAGAAGCTGGAGCAGCTGTCGCAGACTACCTACGCCCAGTTCCTGACCGATCTGGTCAAGGCCGACCCGCAGCTGGTGACCTACTACCAGGGCTCGACGGAGGGCTATTTCGGCGTGGGCATCGACGGCACCACCTGCCTCGACGCCTGGGCCAACGGCAATCCCGGCTTCGACGGCATGGATCTGGGTGGCGGCGTCTATCCGACGATGAGCCCCAGCGGCCGGCTGGTCCGCACCGACCCGGACGAATACATCTACCATTTCCCCGACGGCAATGCTGGCGTGGCCCGGGCGATGGTGCGGGCGCTGGTCCCGGCCGCGGTGCCGGGTAGCAGCATGGAAGACCTGGTCCTCGCGCCGGTCGACTATGGTGCGCTCGATGTCGACGGCCAGCCGGCGCGGATCCGGCTGAACTCGACCGTGGTGCGGGTGAAGCACCAGGGCGACCCGGCCGCGGCCAAGTCCGTGGACATCTCCTACGTCCAGGGGGGCAAGCTGCGCACCGTCGAGGCCGGCCACGTCGTGCTGGCCTGCTGGCACCGGGTGATCCCGTTCCTGACCGACGAGCTGCCCGAGGCACAGGTGACGGCGCTGCGGGACCAGCAGAAGGTGCCGCTGATCTACACCAACGTGCTGATCCGAAACTGGACCGCCTTCGCCAATCTGGGCATCGAGGGCTTCGACGCGCCCGGGCATTTCTGGTCGGGGGCGGAGATCGACTTTCCGGTCAGCATGGGCGGCTACCGCTTCGCCGACAAGCCGGAGGACCCGGTGCTGCTGCATCTCAGCAAGGTGCCGCTGCAGCCCGGCCTGTCGTCGCGGGAACAATCGCTGGCCGGCCGGATCCAGCTGACTCAGCTGGCCTTCTCGGATATGGAGCGCGAGATCCGCGACCTGCTCGGCCGGGCCCTGTCCGGCGGCGGCTTCGATCCGGCGCGCGACATCGCGGCGATCACCGCCAACCGCTGGTCGCACGGCTATGCCTATGAATACATGCGGCCCTGGGACGCGTTCTGGCCGGACGGGACGCTGCCGATCGTGGCGGCGCGCAAGCCCTGGGGCCGGGTGGCGATCGCCAATTCCGATTCCGGCGCCTATGCCTATGCCCATTCCGCGATCGACCAGGCGACCCGGGCGGTGCGCGACCTGCTGGGCACCCCGGACAGTGCCCCGGCCTTCGCCGATTTTCCCGGGCCGCCGCGCGACAAGATCGGGCTGTAGGCCGGCGTCAGGTCTCCCGGGACAGGGGTTGCGGCACCGCCGGGCCCTGTGGCCGCGCCCGGCCCCTTGTGTTGACCAGGACCACGCCGGCGATCGCGACGGCGCCGCCCAGCAGGGTCTGCGGTCCCGGCACCTCGCCCAGCAGCGGCACGGCGAGCAGGGTGGCGACCGGCGGCACCAGGTACAGGAAATTTGCCGCCCGCGCCGCGCCGAAATGGCCCAGCGCGATGGTCCAGGTGGCATAGCCGATCGCCGCCGGCAGCACGCCGAGCACGATCACCGCCGCGACTGTGGCGGCACCGGCCTGCGGCAGTTCGGCCGCGGCTTGCGGCAGCCAGGGCGACAGCAGCACCGCGCCGGACAGCAGGGTATAGGCGGTGCAGGCCAGGGCGCCGTAGCGGGCGATCAGCGGCTTCTGGATCACGGCATAGACCGCCATGCACAGCGCAGCGCCCGCCACCAGGCTGGCCCCGGCGCCGAAGGCCAGGCCGCCCGGCTGGCCCGACGCGATCAGGGCGATGCCGGCGAAGCTGACCACCGTGCCGGCCCAGCCGCGCCCGCCGAAGCGTTCGCCCAGGACCAGCAGGGCCAGGATGGCGGTGATGATCGGGCCGGTGTTGACGATGAAGCTGGCGGCGCCGGCCGCCACGCTGCGCTCCCCGGTGTTCAATAGGATGTTGTAAGCGGCGATGCCGATCAGGCCGCAGGCGGCGAAGCGCAGCGCATCGGCCGGCGATGGCCAGGCCGGACGGCGCCAGGCCAGCCAGCCCAGCACCAGCACCGCGGCGACGGCGAAGCGGGCGGAGGCCAGCGGGGTCGGCGCCAGCTCGCGCAGCGCCAGGCGGATCGCCGGGAAGGCCGAGGCCCAGGACAGCACGGTCACCGCCACGGCGGCATGGGCAAGCGGGGCGCGGGGCATCGGGCGGCACCTGGGCAATTCGGAGACATCCCGTTCTGGCATGCGCCGGCCTGTTGACATATGGCACCGATCGAGAGCGAGCTGTGAGAATGGATCACAGCTCGCCGCGCCCGGAACGCCCGCCGCTGGACGGTCTCGACACCGTGTGCGTCGTCGCCCGTCATGCCTCCTTCAGCGCCGCGGCGGAGGCGCTGGGGCTGACCCATGGCGCGGTCAGCCGGCGCGTCGCCGCGGTCGAAGCCTGGCTGGGGCTGCGCCTGTTCGAGCGCCATGGCCGCGGGGTGCGCCCCACCCTGGACGGCCAGCGCTTCCTCGGGCGGGTGGAGGCGGCATTCCAGCTGATCGACGCCGCCGCCGATCGCTGGCGCCAGCGGCGCGGGTCGGAGGTGGTGCGGATCAGCGTGGTGTCGAGCTTCGCCAAGCTGTGGCTGTTCGAGCGGATGGCGGCGCTGGAGCAGGGCGACCCGCCGCTG
>NZ_JBYRFX010000360.1:0-3865 GCF_057815775.1 Inquilinus sp. | reverse complement strand
ATTATGCGCCGGTCAGCCGGTGTCGTGAGCCGCGGGCGGGATTGGAGGGCTGGGGTCGATCGGATCGATCCCGATGTCTTCGATGTTCGCTGGTGGCCCGGCGTCGCTGGTCACAGCCTCCGAGCTCTCGGTCTCATCCGGCCAGTGCGTCGGCCAATTGGTCTGGTCGGGCTCGAGGCCGAGCAAATGGTGAATGCGGACCAGCACATCGCGGACCGGCAGGCCGTCGAGTTCGTCCTCGAACTCCCGCTCCGTCAGCCGCTCGCGCAACAGGGCCGCCAGATCCTTGGTGGCCTCGGCCGATGGATCGGCCTCGATCGCCGCCGTGGCGACGCGCGCGATCACCGCCCGCCGCGCCTGCAGGCGCCGGTGCACCACCCGCGCCGCCTGCTCCGACTTCGGCTTGCGCTGCAGATAGACGTCGCGCAGCCGCTCGGCCATCGCGATCGACAGCCGCACCGACCGGGCCGTGCGCTCCTGCATCAGCGCGAAATCGGTGTCTTTCGGCTGCAGCCGGGTCGCGGCCACGATGTGCTGGTTCTCGGTCCGGTGGGCGGTGCGGATGCCGACTGCGACCAGCTCCCGCAACGCATCCAGCGCCCACACCACGAAGGCCCGCTCGGGATCGATCGGGATGTCGGGGGCGGCGTCGGGGAGCGAGGTGTCCATGAACAGATCATGAACCGGCTCTGCAGATAATAGCGAGTGCACATTGTGTGACGCCGCTTCTGGTCAAAGTGTCCAGTTGACCGTTTTCGGGTCCAGGCTTGAGCCACTGGCCTTAACTCTGTTTTGTCATGGCCCGGCTCGACCGGGCAATCCAGGAGCCATCAGGAGCGGTTCGGCCGCCCCTGGATGCCACGGTCAAGCCGTGGCATGACATCTGGAATTGCGTGTTCCCGGACGGACGTGCTCTCGATCTGGCGCGACGGGAACGGGATTCGGGAGAGGTCTCCGGACCCCGGCGGCAGATATCAGGATCAGCCGTTGTCCAGCTTGCTCAGCAGCCCGTCCAGGCCGCCCTGGTCCAGCTCCTGCTTCGGTGTCGCCGCGGTCGGCGGCACCAGCATCCGCGGGGCGCCGGATGGGGCCGGGGCGGCGACGCTGGGTGCCGCGACGGTCGGGGCGATGCCGCCGGTCGCAGGACTGGAGCTGGCGATGGCCGCGGGCAGCGCCATGTCGTCGACGCCCAGCAGCGGCTTCGGCTTCAGACCGCGCTCGGCTTCCACCATGAAATCATGCCAGATCTTCGCCGGCAGGCTGCCGCCGGTCACCTTGTCCATCGGCGTGCCGTCGTCGTTGCCGACCCAGACGCCGACCACGTAATCCGCGCTGAAGCCGATGAACCAGGCATCACGATAGCCCTGGCTGGTGCCGCTCTTGCCCGCTGTCGGCCGGTCGTCCAGCCGGGCGCTGCGGCCGGTGCCGATGGTCATGGTGGCGCGCAGCATGCGGTTGATCGCCTCGACATGCCAGGGCAGCACCGCTTCGCCCGGGCCGCCGCCGAAGCGGGTGTAGATCGGGTCGCCGCCGGGCGGGCCGATGCGCTGCACGCCATAGGGCCAGACGCCGTTGCCGTTGTTGGCCAGGGCGGCATAGGCGGCGGTCAGCTCCAGCAGGTTGACCTCGCTGGTGCCCAGCGCCAGCGACAATTCCGGCCGCAGTGGCGAGGCGATGCCCAGGCGATGGGCCAACTCGATGGTGTGGTCGATGCCGGCCCGCTGCAGCATGCGCACCGCGGCGGTGTTGTAGGATTTGGCCAGCGCCTCGCGCGCCGTGACCTCGCCGTGGAACTTGCCGTCATAGTTGCCGGGCGACCAGTTCTTGATCGTGATCGGCGCGTCCAGCACCAGGCTGTCCGGCGTCAGGCCCTGCTCGACCGCGGCGAGGTAGGTGAACATCTTGAACGAGGAGCCGGGCTGGCGCTGCGCCGTCACCGCGCGGTTGAACTGGCTCTGGCTGTAGCCGCGTCCGCCGACCATGGCGACCACGGCGCCGTCCGGCCGCATGGCCACCAGGGCGGCCTGGGTGGCGCCGACCTTGCCGCCATCTTCCGCCATCCGCGCATCGACGATGCTTTCGGCCGAACGCTGCAGGTTCGGCATCAGCGTGGTCTCGACCCGCAGCGCCGGGGCGGCGGTGTTGACGAAATCCGGCACCTGGTCGGCGACCCAGTCGGCGAAATAGCGGCTGCCCGACCCGCCACCCGGCCGGCGCGGCGGCACCGGCGGCTGGTCGTCGGCGGCCTGGCGTTCCTGTTCGGTGATGAAGCCGGCGTCGACCATGGCCCCCAGCACGACCTCGGCACGCTGCCGCGCCGCTTCCGGGTCCCGCTCGGGCGAATAGCGCGACGGCGCCTTCAGCAGGCCGGCCAGGATCGCCGACTGCTCCAGGTTCACATCCATTGCCGGCACGCCGAAATAGGCGCGGGCGGCGGCGTCGATGCCATAGGTGCCGGCGCCGAAATACACCCGGTTGAGATAGGCGGTCAGGATCTGGTCCTTGGAGAAGTTCATCTCCAGCCAGACCGCCAGGATCGCCTCCTGGATCTTGCGGCGGAAGGTGCGCTCCGGCGTCAGGAACAGGTTCTTGGCCGCCTGCTGGGTGATGGTCGACCCGCCCTGCACGTTGCGGCCGGCGCGCCAGTTCACCCACAGCGCCCGGGCCACGCCGATCGGGTCGATGCCGTAATGGTGGTAGAAGCGGCGGTCCTCGATCCCCAGCACCGCCTCGGTCAGCTGCTTCGGCAGGGCCGAGGCCTGGATCATGTCGCCGGTCATGTCGCCGTAGCGGGCGATCTGGCCGCCATCGGCGGCAACCACGGTGATGGCGGGCCGCCGTTCCGGCATCGACACCTGGCGGATGTCGGGCAGGTCGTAGGCGAAGTAGGCGACGATGACGCCGAGCGCGATGACGCCCCAGATCGACAGCACCGCGGCCCATTTCGCGACGCCCCACAGCCAGTGCCGGCGGCCCGACGACTTGCGGGCGGGCGCCCGACTCTGCGGCTTGGACTTGGGACGCTTCGGCGGTGACTTGGCGGTGGACGAACTCGTCCGGGCGCGGCCATTCGAGGCACGCAAAGTTGGTCTACCGGAGGAGCGTGTCGTCATGGCTATAATTTATCATCTGAGAATCCTGCAATATCAAGACGGAATGAGGCTAAATTTAGATTTCGGCTGAGCCTGTGGCGCCACGGTGACGCGATAAATTTTCGATCAATAAAATTTCACTTGCATCAGGGGGGCACCGACCGTATTTCACCCCTCGGAACGTATTCGCACGTGCCCCGGCCCGCCGCTTTCGAACAGGTTCGAACCCGGTGGGCACAGCAACGACGTCACGCGTCTCCTCGGTCTGTCTGGCCTCGGCCAGCTGGGTTGAAGAGAAGTTTTTCGGTTGCATGTGCGGAGAGGGTTCCTCTTCCGTGATTGTCAGGACGGGTTTCCGGGTGGTGCTTACGGCACCGGCCTGCAACTTCGTCTCTACAATCCCGGATCCGCACGCGCCGCCGGGTTTCGTCGCCGGTGAGCAGAGGCGGGGCGCCTCAGGCAACGGTTTGGTTTGAACTGCTTGCCGGAGGGAGTGTTTCCCCTGATGAATACGAAGATCGCTTCCTTTCTTGAAGAGCGTCGTCCCGAGACCCCGTGCCTGGTGCTGGACCTCGACGTGGTCGCCGGCAACTATCAGGCGCTGGCCGAGGCGCTGCCTGACAGCCGCATCTTCTATGCGGTGAAGGCCAACCCGGCGCCGCAGATCCTCTCGCTGCTGGCCGCGATGGGCTCGTGCTTCGACACCGCGAGCGTGGTCGAGATCCGCGACGCGCTGGCCGCCGGCGCCACCGCCGACCGCATCTCGTTCGGCA
>NZ_JBYRFX010000359.1:0-2919 GCF_057815775.1 Inquilinus sp. | reverse complement strand
CGGCTGCGCGCCACGACGTCTTCGATCGGATGGATGCAGGTCAAGCCGGCAAGGCCCTTCTGCAGGTCGACGACGATCAGCGCCGTGTTCGGGTCGATGGTGGTCAGCGGCATGGCATCTTCCTCTCGACAACGTCCGTGGTCGGCCTGAACCGCGCGCCGCGGGGGGCTCATTCGTCGACAAGACGCCTGAGCAGCACGACCGCCGCGGCAAGCTCGTCCTGTTCCTGGGGCGAAAGCCGCTCCTGGATCGTCCGGGACAGCCAGTCCTGCCGCGCGGCGCGGCCCTCCCGAAGCCAGTCCCGGCAGGCATCGGTGAGCGACAGGATGGTCTGCCGCCCGTCTGCCGGGTCCGGCGCGCCGTTCACCAGGCCGGCGCTCTCCAGCGCGGCGACGATGGGGGCCATCGACTGCGGGCGCATCCCCTCGGCCCGGGCCAGGCTCGATGTCGTCGCCGCGCCATCCTTCTCCAGGCGCAGCAGCACCGATGTCTGCGACGGCGTCAGGTCGGCCCCATGCGCCAGCCCCCGCAACCGCCGCTTCAGCTTGCCGGCGATCGCACGAATATCCTGCGCCAAGGTCGCGGCGCGGGTGGGCTGTGGATCATCCGGCGGGTTGCTCATGCCGAAATCATGGAGATAGAAAGGTAAACTGTAAAGATAATCTGTTCTCTTTCCGACAGAAGTGAGGGTAAGCCTCGGCAATCCCGCCACGGACGATGTGCCTCCGATGTCCGCAAATCGCATCCGAGCAGACGGCTATCCGCGATCGATAAGGGTCGAGGGCGGCCAACGATGGCTTTCGTTTCAAGGCCAGCCAGCCGACCACGGTCAAAGACTGGTCGCCGAAATACAAAGATACGCCGATGGCGGGAGTCGAACCCACACCCCCGAGGAAGCCTCAGGAGGAACGCTGTGGCGCTGTGTCTACCGTTCCACCACACCGGCGCCGCAAGCCTACCGTCAAGGGCGACCGGATTCCACTCGTTCGGCCAAGGGGCCGGAATCGACCCTTTGCTGCCACTGCTAACTGTAGGAACATCGGGTGAACGGCAACCGGAGGGTATGATGTCCAGGGCTGAGCAGGTCGAGGCGGCGCGACCACATCTGATCGCAGATGTGACGCTATACGAGACCTCAGCCGGTGGCAGGCAGCATTCGATATCTTCCGGTTGGGGATGCCCATGCACAGTGTCAAAAGCCCATCCGATCACTGGATGGGACGCATTTCCCCAGCTTGCTGGCAGCACCATGAACCCTGGCGAACGTCGGCGGCTGGGACTCGTCTTTATGACGGAAGACGGCGCCCAAGTGATGCGACAGGCGGGGAGGTTCTACTTATGGGAGGGTAAAGTCATCGGCGAAGCGTTTGTCATCGAATGAATGCGCTCGACGGCCGCTTTTCGCCCCTTGCAGACATGGAGCCATCACGATGCCCTATGTCGGTGCAGACGCTCCATTGAGCGCCTGCCACTTGCTGAGCGGCATGACGCCGTGCTCTGGACGAGGCTCGTCCGCAAGCAGCGCGATGAATTCCAGCGAATGGCCGTCCGGATCGTCGAAGAAAACACTGGCGGCGGGCATCCAGGAGAACACGATCGGCTCGTGGGCGGGCAGATCGAATGCCGGTTTCGGCTCGATCCCGGCCTGGCGGAGGGCTGCGATCGAGCGGCTCAGATCGTCCAGGTCCACCCTGAAGGAAAGATGCAGCCTGAGGCGGAGGGGTGACGAGTGGATCGACCAGAGTCCCAGCATGCTCCGCTCCCGGGCGCCGACCCAAAAGAACGCGGCGTGCCGGGCCGGCACCCGGTGTGCCAGTTCGAGGCCGAGCACGTCCCGATAGAACACGATGGAGCGTTCAAGATCGCTCACGGTCAGGTGCGTCTCATAAAGGGCCTGGATGGGAACGACACTCACGGCTGTACCCCTGCTGGTGACGACTTAGGCCGATCTTCGCGCGGTGCATGGATCCGGGGAAGAGGTCCAGCGTCGCCCCAACCTCCGTCGTCTCAGGAGGGCGGCACCTGGTGGCGTTCCAGGACCAGCCGGGTGACCTCCTGGGCCTTGAGCGGCGTCATCGCCCCCAGGATCGGGGCCGAGCGCCGTTCGGTCATCTCGTCGAAGATCGCCACCACCGTGGCCGGCTCCATCTCGTCCATGATCCGGGCGGCGTCGCGGGCCCGCATCGCGGCATAGGTCGCGCCCATCCGCTTGAGGTCGGCCTCCAGCAGCGTGGATTGCTGCGCCAGTTGGCCCTCGATCTCGCGCTTGATCAGCGCCAACCGGTCGACCTCGTGCCGGATTCGGGCCTCGGCCACGGCCAGCAGCGCCTCGCGCTCCGCCAACTGGGCCTGGCGCTGTTCCAGGTCACGGCGTTCGGCATCGATCGCAACCAGCAATTCGGACGGCATGTGTGCGGCCACCGGAGTTGGTGCAGCGGGAGGGGAAGCGGGAGCCGCCTCCTGGCCATGCGCCACCAGGGCGGCCGAGGCGCCGCCCAGCCCGGCCACGACCGCAAGGGCCGCGAACAGGTGGTGCCGGCGCATCAGCGCCCCTCGCCATCGCCGGACGGGGCGGCCGCCGGATCCGCGGCCAATTGCTGGATCCGGACGGCGCGGACGCCGCGGCTGTGGCCGATCGCGCCGCGGAACAGCACCCGGTCGCCGGCGACCAGGCTGGCCTGGTCGGCATCGCCCGCTGGCAGCGGGATGGTGTCACCGGGCTTCCAGGACAGGATCTCGGCCGGGGTCGCCGTCGCCGTGCCGAACACCGCCATGGCCGGCAGTTCGACCTGGCGGAGCGCGTCCTGGAACCCGGCCGCCCAGGCGGCGTCGGCATCGCCGCGGCGCTGCCGCGCCCAGGCATCGCGCAGCACCGCCAGCGACGGCAGCGGCAGCACGATCTGCAATTGCCCGGTGCGG
>NZ_JBYRFX010000358.1:0-6405 GCF_057815775.1 Inquilinus sp. | reverse complement strand
GGTGTCGTCGAGGAAGAAGCGGTTCTCTTCCCGCGGGCAGGGCGCCCAGATCTGTGGGTCGATGCGACCGGTCTCGAACCCGTCATGGATCTCGGCCGCAGCCGCGGGTGCTGCGCTCAGGAGCAGGGCGATCGGCGGCAGCAGGTGCCGCCAGGGGGCTGCGGGCATGATCCGTCGGCGCAGTGTCGGGCGATGCAGGATAGGGGGCCGTCCGGACGCAGCCAAGCGGCGCCACCGACGGGCTGCTATTTGTCGAACCGCTCTATTTGTCGAAACGGCGGGGATCGACGTCGGCGAAGCTGTGGCCCAGGCCGAAATTGTCCAGCCGGACGACGATCGGCGTGGTCGCCGGGTCGCGATACGGTCCCAGCTTGAAGTACTGCTTGCCGCTGTTGCGATAGCCCATCGGCCCGCGGACGGTCACGATCGGCTGGCCGTTGGCCCAGATTTCGACGATGTCGTCGGGCTGCGCGTTCATGCGCAGATGCACCACCATGTCGACCCAGGCGCCGAAGGCCGGCGGCAGCGACGCCTTGCGGTCGACGGTCAGGCCGTGCCGGCAATCGGCGCTGTAGTCGGGCGGCAGCTTCTTGCCGGCGGGGTCGAAGCCGTCATGCAGGAACGCGCGGCGGCCGGGGAATTCCGAGAAATCGTAGCCGTCCTCCCAGGCGATCGGCACCCGGCACTGCTGGTACGGCGCCGGGCCGTCCTGTTCGACAGTCAGGTAGAATTTCCGGTTGCGGAAGCGCTGGCCTAGGATCGGGCTGTACAGGCCGCTCTGCTTCCACTGGCCGACCACCAGCCGCTGGGCGTCGGCCACGGGTGCCGGCGGCTCGTCGATGCGGAAGCTGAAGCCGTACCACAGGTCGGTGCCCTTCGGCGCCGTCGACCGCAGCCACAGCTCGGCCCGCTGGTCCTCCCCCGGGTCGAACTCCACCATCGGCGCCGCGTCCAGGCAGCCGCTGCGGTTGTGCTCGACATCCACCGGCATGATGGCGGGCGGCAGGTCGGGCGTCGGCAGCAGGGCCATGCCGGCGGCGTAGTGGCCGGACCGCACCACCTTGTCGTCCATGAAGAAATGGCCTTCCGGCCGCTGGCAGGGCGACCAGACCTGCGGCACGATGCGGCCCTGTTCGAAACCGTCGCTCAGGACGTCCGCCGCCGGTGCCGGCGCGCTGCTGAGCAAAAGGGCGATCGGCAGCAGGTATCGCTGCAGCAGGGCAGAAAGCATGGATGTGTCGTCGCTGCCGAATCGGAAGGGAACCGGCAAGGTAGATCAGCGCGGCGGCCGCGAGGCCCCGAGCAGCCGCGGCAAGTCGCCGCGCCAGGCGACCAGCGAGAACACCAGCGCCGCCATCAGCACGAACAGCGCCGTCACCGCGGCCATCACAGGGGTGTAGCCGTAGCGCAGGGCGTTGAAGATCTTGATCGGCAGCGTCACCACGGTCGACCCGGCGACCATGTAGGCGATGATGTATTCGTTCAGGCTCAGCACGAAGGCGAAGGCGTAGCCGGAGATGATGTAGGGCCGCACCGACGGCAGCACGATGGTGCGGAACACGGTGCGCTCGTCGGCGCCCAGCGTCCGCGCCGCCTCCACCGCCGCACGGTCGATCGAGGCGAGGCCGAGGGCGATGTTCACCAGCGGCAGGGTGACGAAGAAGATGCCGTGCGAGATGATGGTGGCGGCGATGTGCCCGTACAGCCCGACAATCTGCCAGAAGATCAGGAAGCCCAGGGCCGAGACCACCGGCGGCAGGATGAACGGCGCGATGCCGAGCGTGTAGAGGGCGCGGCCCCAGCGCGGGTTCCAGCGCCAGAGATACCAGGCCATCGGCAGGGCGATCAGCACCGACAGGCCGGCGGCCAGCACGGCGATGAGGACACTGTTGGCCAGCGCGCCGGTCCATTCCGGGTCGGCGAACATCTCGCCGTACCAGGCGAAGGACAGGCCTTGCGGCGGGAACAGCAGGCGCTTCTTCTCGTTCAGCGACACGCCGATGATGACGACCAGCGGCGCCAGCAGGATGGCGCCGATCAGGCCCATATAGAGCCGGGCGAGGGTGCGTCCCATGGTCAGCGCCTCCGCCCCTGGGCCCGGCCCTGGCCCAGCAGCAGGGTCAGCCCGATCAGGGCCAGGCTGACCAGCACCAGGAACACCGCCAGGGCCGCCGCGAAGGGCACGTTCGACTGGTAGATCGCCTGGTCGGTGATCAGCACCGACAGGGTCCAGTGCTCCGGCTTCCCCAGCACCTGCGGCAGGATGTAGGAGCCGAGGGTGAAGACGAAGACCAGGATGATCGTCGCCAGGATCGCCTGGCGCAGCGACGGCACTACCACGGTGAAGAAGCCGCGCAGCGGCGAGGCACCCAGCGTGCGCGCCGCCTCGGTCACTTCAGGGTCCAGCCGGTTCACCGCCGGGTACAGCATCAGCACGGAATAGGGGAAGCCGATGAAGCACAGGCCCATCAGCAGGGCGCCAAAGCTCGGCGTCCAGGCCTCGGGCGTGTCCAGTATCCCCAGCGTCACCAGCAGGTTGGACAGGCCGGCCGACCGCGACAGCAGGATCGACCAGGCGAAGCCCATGATGACTTCGGACAGCGACAGGATCGACAGGATGCCGACCAGCCAGACGATCTGCACCGGCCGGCGCGTCCGGCTGAGGAACCAGGTGAAGGGGACCGATGCGGTGACGCAGACCACGGCCGCAAGGCCGCAGATCATCAGCGAGAAGCCCAGCACCCGGGTGAACAGCGGCGTCCAGAATCTGAGATAGTTGTCGAACTCGAAGGCCGGCTCGTACAGCCCGCCCTCGACCCGGTGGTAGAAGCTGTAGGCCACCATGATCAGGAACGGCACCAGGAAGAACACGCACAGCATCACCGCCGGCCACAGCGCCGGCAGCCGGGCGGCGAAGCCGCGGGGGGCGTCTGCAGCGGCCGTGGTCATGCCGCCAGCACCACGCAGGATTCGGGCGGCAGTTCGACCATGATGCTCTGCCCTGCCGCGATCGGCGGCAGGTCCTTGCGGGCGGCGGCGGCGACCAGGCGGGTGCCGGCGCAGTCGACATAGACCTCGACCGAATTGCCGACATCGCGCACGAAATCGACCGTGCCCGACACCCGGTTCGGGCCACCCTCGCCGGCCGGGCGCAGCTGGACCTCCTCCGGCCGCACCAGCAGGGTGGCGCCGGCACCGGGCTTCAGGCTGCCGACCCCGTCGCTCGCGGTCAGCAGGGTGTCGCCGAGCCGCAGCCCGCCTTCCGCCACCGCGACCGGCAGCAGGTTGCCGCTGCCGATGAAGTCGGCGACGAAGGCGTTGGCCGGGCGGCGGTAGATGTCCAGCGGCGCACCGGATTGCTGGATCCGGCCCTGGCCCATCACCACGATGACGTCGGCCATGGTCATGGCCTCGCGCTGGTCGTGGGTGACCAGGATGGTGGTGACGCCCAGCCGCTGCTGCAGCTGGCGCAGCTCGATCTGCATCGCCTCGCGCAGCTTGGCGTCCAGCGCCGACAGCGGCTCGTCCAGCAGGAACAGGCGGGGGTCGATCGCCAGGGCGCGGGCGATGGCGACGCGCTGGCGCTGGCCGCCCGACAGCTGCGAGACATGGCGGTCGGCCACGCCGGGCAGCTGCACCATGGCCAGCAGCTCCGCCGCCCGTTTGCGCTGCGTCGCCTTGTCGGCGCCGCGGATGCGCAGGGCATAGGCGATGTTCTCGCCGACCGTCAGGTGGTCGAACAGCGCCAGCGACTGGAACACCATGCCGAAATTGCGCTGATGCGTCGGCACCGGCGTGACGTCGCGCCCGTCCAGCAGCAGCTGGCCTTTGGTCGGCGCTTCGAGGCCGGCGATGATGCGCAGCAGCGTGGTCTTGCCGCAGCCCGAGGGGCCGAGGAAGCAGACCAGCTTGCCGGCGGGAACGGCGAGATCGACATCGGTGACGGCGGTGACCCGGCCGTAATCCTTGGCGATGCCCTGGAGGCGGAGCTCGTGCATGCGGCGCGGGTCCTGTCTCTGCAAAAGGCCCCGACCACCGATGTGGCCGGGGCGGGGCTGCATCAGCCGGTGATCATGCCGGTCCACTTCTCCGCGACCCAGTCGCCGCGTTCGGTGTACAGGCGGTAATCCGGGATGATCGGCTTGATGTCGCTGGAGGCGGCGGCGAATTCCGCGTCGGTCAGCGACAGCAGCTGGCGCGGCACGATCGGCGCGGTGCCGACCTTGCGCGACAGCAGGTCCTGCTGCGCCGGCTGGCACATGAAATCGATGAAGACCAGGGCTTCCTCCAGCTTCTACGACGCCTTGGTCACGGACCAGGAGCCGCGATCGGCCACTCCGCCCTCCTTCGGGAAGGTCGACCGCACCGGGAAGCCGTCCTTCGCCGCCAGGCCGGTGACATCGTGATAATACTCGCCCATCGGGATCTCGCCCGACTGCAGGGCGTTCTGGAACTGGCCCTCGTCGCGATACCACAGCGACACGTTCGGCTTCAGCTCGGCCAGCTTGGCCAGCACCTTGGTGATGCCGTCATCGGTCGCCAGGATGTCGTTGTTGCCGCCGAAGAAGGTGTGGGCGGTGATCTCCAGCAGGAAGGAATTGCTGGCCAGCGCCATCAGCCCCAGCTTGCCCTCGTTCCCCTTGTCCCACAGCGTCGCCCAGCTGGCCGGCGCGTCCTTGTAGCTCTCGGTGTTGGTGACCAGGGTGATGAACCAGGCCACCGCGGCGACGCCGGCGATGCGGCCATCATCGTACTTGTTGATGAAGTCCGGGAAGACCTTGTCGGCATTCGGCATCTTCGCCGGGTCCAGCGCCTGCCATAGGCCGGACTTGATGCCGCGCAGCATGGCGACCTGGGCCATCATCGACACGTCGGCCGGGGCCTCGCCGGCATTGGCCGCGGTCTGCAACTGCACCAGCCAGGCCTCGCCGGTCGGCTCGCCGACGCCTTCGACCTTGATGCCGGTCGCCTTGGTGAATTCCGGGAAGACGTATTTGCCGAAGCTCTCCTCGAAATAGCCGCCATAGGTGCCGATCTTGATGCTGCGCTCCTGCGCATGCACGAAGGGGGCCCGGCCGATTGTGGCCAGGGCGGCGGCACCGGCGGCGGACAGCTTCAGCAGCGTCCGGCGGCTCGGGGAAAAGCGATAGATCTCGCGGGTCATGAAACCTCCTGGTGTTTTTTTATGCAGCGTCGCGGGATGACGAAAGCGCGTCGGTGAGCCGAGCGGCGACGACCGGTGCTGCGTCGTCGCCGACATTGGCGAAGGCGGCGCGCAGGAACCGGTCCTGGCCCGGCCCGAACATGGTGCCCGGCAGGGTCAGCAGATTGTGCCGCAGCGCCAGGTCGCAGGCGACCTCGACCGCGTCGCGGCCGGGGAAGGGGTGTTCGAGATAGGCGAAGAAGGCGCCAAGGCTGACCAGCCGCCAGCCCTCCAGCCCGGACAGGGCACCGCGGAACACGGTGGCCCGCCGGCGCATCGCCGCGGTGTTGGCCTCGACCCAGCCGCCCAGCTGCTGCAGGCCGAACAGCGCCGCCTCCTGGCCGATGCGCGGGGCGCAGATGGCGACGCAGTCCATCGCTTTCTCGACCTGGGCCAGGATCGCCGGGCCGGCGGTCAGCGCGCCGACGCGGTGGCCGGTGATCGCGAACACCTTGGAGAAGCTGTAGAGATGCACCAGCGTCGACGGCCAGTCCGGGTCCTCGAACAGATCATGCGGCCGGGCGTCGGTCGGCAGGAAGTCGATATAGGTCTCATCCAGCACCAGGGCGATGCCGCGGCGCTTGGCCAGCTCATAGAAGGCGCGGATGGTCTCGGCCGGGTAGATCGCGCCGGTCGGGTTGTTCGGCGTCACCAGCACGATGGCGCGGGTGCGGTCGGTGACCAGCCGTGCGGCCTCCTCGACATCCGGCACGCCGCCGGCATCGGGGCGGAAGCCGAGATGGGCGGCCTCGATGCCCAGCGCGTCCAACCACATCTTGTGGTTGAAGTAATAGGGCAGGGGCAGGATCACTTGGTCGCCCGGCCGCGCCAGCGCCGTCATCGCCAGGCAGAAGGCCTGGTTGCAGCCGGCGGTGATCGCCACATTGCCGGCGCCGATCATGCCGCCATAGAAGCGGGCGAAGCGGTCGGCCAGGGCCGCGCGCAGGGCCGGCAGGCCCGAGATCTCGGTGTAGCGGTGCACTGCTGGGTCGCGCAGCCGCTGCGCCAGATGATCGATCAGGCTGTCGGGCGGGGCGTAGCCGGGAACGGCCTGGGCCAGGTCGATCAGCGGCCGGTCGGCCGGAAAGCTGCGGCCTTCGATCCAGCGCTGGGCTTCGGCGATCGGCGGCGCCGCGACGGCGGCGAGGAGCGGATTGAGCGTCGTCATGGCTTTTGATTACACCGGATCGCGCCGCAGCGGC
>NZ_JBYRFX010000357.1:0-1680 GCF_057815775.1 Inquilinus sp. | reverse complement strand
CGACCCCGGCAAGGCCTTCGCCGGCGACAGGTCGGCATGGCGGATCAGGCAGCGCCCATAGGCGCGCAGCAGCAGTTCCTCCGCCGCCAGCGGGTCACCGCCCTCGCTCATCGCGGCAAAGGCGGCGGAGGAACTGCTGCTGCGCGCCTATGGGCGCTGCCTGATCCGCCATGCCGACCTGTCGCCGGCGAAGGCCTTGCCGGGGTCGGCCCGGATCGGCCGGGTGATGCGGCTGATGCGCGACCGCTATGCCGAGGATTTGTCGCTCGACGATTTCGCCGCCGAGGCCGGGGTGTCGCGCCATCATCTGGTCCGCGCCTTCCGGCAGGAAATGGGGATGACGCCGCATGCCTATCTGCTCAGCCTGCGGGTCCAGGCGGCCCGCCGCCGGCTGCAGGCGGGCGACACGCCGGCCGAGGTCGCCGCCGCCACCGGCTTCTGCGACCAGGCCCATCTGACCCACGCCTTCAAGGCCCGGCTCGGCGTCGCCCCCGGCGCCTATCGGGCCGGGCTTCGCCTCTGACCCTCTCCCACGGTTTCCGCATGACTCGAGACTTCTGGCGCGACGCGGCGGACGGCATCCGCGACATCCTTCCACCGGCGATCGCCGCGATCCCGATCGGCCTGCTGTGCGGCGCGCTGGGCGCGGCCAAGGGCCTGTCCCCGGCCGAGATGGCGCTGATGTCGATGCTGGTCTTCGCCGGCGGATCGCAGTTCGCCGCGATCGACCTGTGGGCCTGGCCGGTGCCCATTGCCACGCTTGTGGTGTCGACCCTGCTGGTGAATTCCCGCCACATCCTGATGAGCCTGTCGCTGGCCCGCCGCACCGGCGGCTTCACCTGGACCCAGCGGCTGCTGGGCTATGCCGTGATGGCCGATGAGAACTGGGCGATGGCGGAGCGGCGGGCCGCGTCCGTCGGGCAGCTGACGCCGGCCTACTTCCTGGCGATGGGTGCCTTCTTCTGGCTGAACTGGGTGATCTGGGCCACGCTCGGGGCCGTCATCGGCGCCGTGATCGGCGACCCCTCGCGAATCGGCGCGGACTTCGCCTTCACCGCCCTTTTCATCGGCCTGATCGTCGGGTTCTGGCGCGGCCATCGCAGCACCGCGACCATCGGCGCCAGCCTGGTGGCGGCCGCCCTGGCCTACCGCTTCATCGGCCCGCCCTGGCACGTCGCGGCCGGCGCCCTGGCCGGCATCGCCGCCGCCTGGGCGACGGCAGCTCCGGACGTGTTGCGCGAGGCGGAGGAAGGGGCATGAGCGTCGACCCGGCGACCCTGGCCGCCATCCTCGGCATGGCGGTGGTGACGTACCTGACCCGGATTTCCGGCCTGTTCCTGGTCGGCCGGCTGCGGCTGCAGGGCCGGCTCAAGGCCGCCTTCGACGCGGCCCCGCCGGCGGTGCTGACCGCGGTGATCGCGCCGATGGTGCTGGCCACCGGCTGGCCCGAGACCGCGGCCGCGGTGGTCACCGCGATCGCCGCTACGAGACTGCCGCTGCTCGCCACCATCCTGGTCGGCGTGGTCGCGGTGGTGGCTCTGCGCAGCGTGATGGGCTGAGGGGCTTTCCCCCTCAGCCCCCTCGGTTCAGCCGCCCCGGTTCATCCGCCCCGATTCATCCGGTTGTCGACCAGGTCGGTGACCACGGCCGGGTCGGCCAGGGTGCTGGTGTCGCCCAGCG
>NZ_JBYRFX010000356.1:0-12774 GCF_057815775.1 Inquilinus sp. | reverse complement strand
TTCATGATCTGGGACGAGACCCCGGATGACGACCGGGCCAAGGCGCTGGAGCAGGAGCTCGGCGAGCGGCTCAGCGACCTCTATACCGACGACGATGCCGACCGGGTCGAGGACCGGCCGGTCGGCTCTGTCATGGCCGGGCTGGCCTGCGGCCTGGGCCTGGCCGAGGAATGGGGCAATTGGGCGCCCGGCTGGCCGGCGACGCCGACCCCGCCGCGGCCGGCCGGCGGCGAGGCCTCGATCCGGGCCGAACGGGCCCGGCGCCGGGATCTGGCCGTCGCCGCGGTCGAGCGCGCCTTCCCCGCGATCGATCCGGCGCGGATCCCGGGGATCCGGGTCGGGCTGGCGGTGCGGCTGCAGGAGGCGGACATGATCGAATGCCTCGACACCGAGACCACCCGCACCGTCGCCGACCGCCTCTGCCGTTCCCTCGGCATCGAGACCTGCCTCCGTTACCAGGTACACGACATCCCCGACACGGGGTGATCGGCATGACGGATAGGCCGGGGCCACCCCCCTCACTGGACGGTCTTGGGGTGAGCCTGCCGCACCAACCCAACACCGTCATCGCGAGGCGCGTAGCGCCGTGGCGATCCAGGCTGGCGCCGCCTTGGACTGCACGACTGGATCGCGTCGCTGCGCTCGCGCTGACGGTGAAAGAGTGTCGGAAGACGTCTCGCAAGCCGATCTCCCGGCTGCGGGCATCTCCCCTCTCATCGGTTCCTGGCTGTTTCATCCTGTGATGCTCGGGGTAGAGTGCCCCCGCATTGCCCGGATCCCAGGAAGCCGCCATGTCCGCCGACCCGCTGCCCACAGCCCTGCCCCCCGACGCGCCCCTGCTGCGCCGGGATGCCGACGGCGTGGCGACGCTGACCCTGAACCGGCCGGCGGCGCGCAACGCCCTGTCGCTGGCGCTGATGCTGGCGCTGGAGACCGAGCTGCAGGCGATCCGGCACGACGAGTCGGTCAAGGTCGTGGTGCTGGCCGCCGCCGGCCCGGTGTTCTGCGCCGGGCACGACCTGAAGGAGCTGCGCGGCGACCCCAGCCGCGAGCATTACGAACACACCTTCGCTCAGTGCAGCGCCCTGATGCTGGCGATCACCCGGCTGCCCAAGCCCGTCATCGCCCAGGTGCAGGGCATGGCGACCGCCGCCGGCTGCCAGCTGGTGGCGACCTGCGACCTGGCCGTCGCCGCGGCGGAGGCGCGCTTCGCCACGCCGGGGGTGAACATCGGCCTGTTCTGCTCCACCCCCATGGTCGCCCTGTCGCGCGCCGTCGGCCGCAAGCCGGCGATGGAGATGCTGCTGACCGGCGATCCCGTCACCGCGGAGCGGGGGCGCGAGCTGGGTCTGGTCAACCGCGTGGTGCCGGGCGACCGGCTGGCGGCCGAGACCGCGGCCCTGGCCGGGCAGATCGCCTCAAAATCGCCGCTGACCCTGGCTATCGGCAAGGAAGCCTTCTACGCCCAGGCCGAGATGGGGCTGCAGAGCGCCTATGATTATGCGAGCGAGGTCATGACCCGGAACATGCTGGCCCGCGATGCCGCCGAGGGCATCGACGCCTTCCTGGCCAAGCGGCCCCCCGTCTGGCAGGGGCGCTGAGCTTTGGACCACGCCCCCATGACTCACGACCGCTACGACGACGCCTACATCCGCGGCATCCTGCGGTCGGTGAAGACCATCGCCATGGTCGGGGCCAGCCCAAACTGGAACCGGCCCAGCTACTTCGCCATGACCTATCTGCAGGGCAAGGGCTTCCGCGTCTTCCCGGTCAATCCCGGCGCCGTCGGCCAGACCATCCTGAAGGAGACGGTCTACGCCCGGCTGGCCGACCTGCCCGGCCCGGTCGACATGGTCGACATCTTCCGCAACAGCGAGGCGGCGTCCGGCATCGTCGACGAGGCGCTGGCCCTGCCCGTGCCCCCCAAGGTGATCTGGATGCAGCTGGGCGTCCGCAACGACGCGGCGGCCGCGAAGGCCGAGGCGGCCGGCATCCAGGTGGTGATGAACCGCTGCCCCAAGATCGAATGGGCGCGGCTGAACGGCGAGCTGGGCTGGATGGGCACCTCGTCGCGCGTGATTTCATCGAAGATGCAGAAAAAGGGATAGGGACATGTCCGAGAGCAACAGCAGCCCCGGCTTCGACACGCTGGCGATCCATGCCGGCGCCCGGCCGGACCCGGCCACCGGCGCGCGGCAGACGCCGATCTACCAGACCACCTCCTTCGTCTTCGAGGATGCCGAGCATGCGGCGTCGCTGTTCAACCTGCAGAAGCTGGGCTTCATCTACAGCCGGCTGACCAACCCGACGGTGTCGGTGCTGGAGGAGCGGATCGCCTCGCTCGAAGGCGGGGTCGGCGCCATCGCCGCCGCCTCGGGCCACGGCGCCCAGCTGCTGGCGCTGTTCCCGTTCATGGAGCCGGGGGCCGAGATCATCGCCGCCAACAAGCTCTACGGCGGGTCGATCAACCAGCTGGGCAACAGCTTCAAGCGCGCCTTCGGCTGGGTCACCCATTTCGTCGATGCCGACGACCCGGAGAACATCCGCCGCGCCGCCAACGACAAGACCCGGGCGATCTTCATCGAAAGCCTGGCCAACCCCGGCGGCGTGGTCAGCGACATCGAGGCGATCGCCAAGGTGGCACATGACCTCGGCGTGCCGCTGATCGTCGACAACACCATGGCCACCCCGTATCTGTGCCGGCCGATCGAGCACGGCGCCGACATCGTGGTGCATTCCACCACCAAGTTCCTGTCCGGCAACGGCACGTCGATCGGCGGCGTGGTGGTCGATTCCGGCCGCTTCAACTGGGCCCAGTCCGACAAGTTCAAGGGGCTGACGGGGGAGGAGCCGGGCTATCACGGCCTGCGCTTCCACGAGACCTTCGGCGATCTGGCCTACACCTTCTACGGCCATGCCGTCGGCCTGCGCGACCTCGGCGTCAACCAGCAGCCGATGAACGCCTTCCTCACCCTGCTCGGCATCGAGACGCTGTCGCTGCGGATGGACCGGCATGTCGAGAATGCGCAGAAGGTCGCGGAATTCCTGTCGACCCACCCGGCGGTGGAATGGGTGAACTATGCCGGCCTGGCATCGTCGAAATACCACGAGCTGGCGAAGCGGGACCTGCCGCGCGGCGCCGGCTCGGTCTTCACCTTCGGCGTCAAGGGCGGCTTCGATGCCGGCGTGAAGATGGTCGAGGGCGTGGAGCTGCTGAGCCACCTCGCCAATATCGGCGACGCCCGGTCGCTGATCATCCACCCGGCCTCGACCACCCACCGCCAGCTGACGCCGGAAGGGCTGAAGGCCGCCGGTGCCGGCCCCGAGGTGATCCGCCTGTCGATCGGGCTGGAATCGGTGGCCGACATCATCGCCGACCTCGACCAGGCGCTGAAGGCAGCGACGGCCTGAACAGAACCGGCGGCCGTGGTGCTCAGGCCCGCAGCAGGCCCTGGCCCACGGCCCTGGCGACCGCTTCGGTGCGGGTGGCGGCGCCCAGCTTGCGCATCGCCGATTCGACGTATTCGTTGACCGTGTGCGCCGACAGGCCGAGCAGCTGGGCGACACGCTTGCTGGAGGCGCCGCGGGCGACATGGCCGAGACAGTCCATCTCGCGCCGTGTCAGCAGCGGTTCCCCCGGCGCGTCCTCGGCCGACAGGCGCGTGCGCAGCTTCAGCACCCGGCCGAGATGCGGGCCGAGACGGCGCAGGACGTCAATCTCCCCCTGCCCCCAATCCGGCCGCCGCCGCGCCCGCCAGACCGACAGATGGGCGCCGAGCTGCCCGTCGTCGAAATCCACCCAAGACAGGCCGCTGTGGCGGTCCTGCGGCCGGACATAGTCGTTGTAGAACTCGGTCCTGATATAGTCGGCATCGGGGATCAGCATCCGGTCGACGAAGACCGACCCGGCCTGGAGCCGCGGCAGCAGCGGCCGGATCGGCCACAGCGTGTGGAAATAGGCATTGAAGTGCCTGATGTAGTCCGGGTCGGAATCGACCCGCACCGCCACGTCGGGCTGCATCGGCCGCGGGGTCGGGTGCAGGGCGATGCAGTCGCCGCCGAGCAGCCGCATCAGGCGACCGACCGCCGATGTCCACGCCTCGTCGCCGAGGGCGGCGTCATAGAGCCGGCCGATCATGTCGGCGAGCATGAGGTCATCGATCATGACGGGAACAGACCCTTGCCCAGGGCCTTGACCACGGCTTCGGAGCGGGTCGATGCCCCGAGCTTGCGCATCGCCGATTCCACATATTTGCTGACGGTGTGGACCGACAAATCGAGTTGCCGGGCCGCCATCTTGCTGGAGGCACCGCGGGCGATGCAGGCCAGGCAGTCCCTCTCCCGCCGGCTGAGCAGATCGGCGGCGCCATCCGCCCCGCCGGCCGCCAGCCGCTGTTCGAGCACCAGCGCGCGCGACAGATGCGGCCCCAGACGCCGCAGCAGCCGGATCCCGCCGGCATCCCACGCCGGCCGCCGCCGCGACCGCCACACGGACAGGAAGGCCAGGGCGCCGCGCTGGTCGATATCGGTCCAGACCAGGCTGCTGTACCGCCCCTGCGGCAGCGCATAGTCCACCCGGTATTGGTTGTGAAGCAGGGTCGCTTCCGGAACCAGCATGAAGTCGACGAAGACCGAACCGCTCGGCAGCCTGGGCAGGATCGACGCGAACGGGCTGAAGCTTCGATACTGGCCGTAGAGCGGGGCATAGGCCGGATCGGACCTGACCCTGACCGCATTGTCCTGCTGATCCGGCTTGCCGGTCCGTTCCAGCACGACGGAGGAATCGCCGCCCAGCACCTCCGCCACGGATTCGAGCGCGACGGCCCAATCCTCCCGGCGCAGGGCGGCGTCGTAGATCCGGCCGATCACGTCGCCGAGCACAGAATCATCCGACATAATGCAAGAGGTGCAGCAACACCCATCCCTGCCAAAGGCCTCATCCCGGCCCGAATACTTAGCAGGATTTTTGTTCTTTTGACGGCACGACTTTCCAAATCCCGGGACGCCTTCGCCTTTACCGCATCATCGCACGGCGATCCCTTCAGGCAGCCGGCGGTCGCGCAGGAAGATCTCGGCGATCCCTGTTCAGAACCCGTAAAGCCGGGCCGGGTTGGCGGCGAGGATGGCGTCGCGCTGGGCCAGGTCCGGCACCCAGTCGGCCAAGAGGTCGAGCAGGTCGCCGACATTCGGCATCTGGCCGGGATGGGCGACATGCGGCCAGTCGCTACCCCAGACCATGCGGTCCGGCGCGGCCTGCACCAGGGCCTGGGCGAAGGGGATGGTGTCGGCATAGGGCGGCCCGGCCGTCGAGACGCGGAAGGCGCCGGACAGCTTGACCCAGCCCTTGCCCCGCCGCAGCAGGCCGAGCAGCGCCTGGAAGCCGGGATGGTCGAGGCCGGCGGTAACAGGCATGTGGCCCATATGGTCGATGACGAAGGGCACCGGCAGCCGGTCGAGCCGCGGCGCCAGCTCCGGCAGCATCCGGGCGTCGAGCAGGAACTGCAGGTGCCAGCCGAGCTCACGGCAGCGGTCGCCGAGGCGTTCGAGCTGGTCGAAGCCGACCCCGCCGCCGAACAGCACGTTGAGCCGCAGGCCCACCACGCCGGCGTCTTTCAGCCGGGCCAGCTCGGCGTCCGAGGCGTCGGCGCCGATCACGGCGATGCCGCGCAGCCGGCCCCGGCTGGCCTTCAGCGTCTCGACCATCAGCTGGTTGTCGGTGCCGTGTACGCTGACCTGGACCAGCACGCCGCGGGCCATGCCGACCGCGTCGAGCATGCCGAGATAGGCCTGCGGCGGCGCTTCCGGCGGGGTGTAGCTGCGGCTGCCTACCAGCGGATAATCCGGCGGCCCGCCGATGACATGGGCGTGGGTGTCGCAGGCCCCTTCCGGCAATACGATCCGGCGCGGCGGCCGCGGCGCCGGGTCCGGCCCCTGGCACAGGTGCGCGGTCGGCAGCGGTTCAGCCATCGGCATGCAGGATCTTTCCCTTGGTCTCGGGCAGGGCCAGCGCGGCGACGAACAGCAGGGCGTAGGCGCCGATCGCGAACAGGCCGATCGCCTGGCCGAGCGGCATGCGTTCCGACAGGGCACCGACCAGCGTCGGGAACAGCGCCCCGACCCCGCGGCCGAAATTATAGGCGAAGCCCTGGCCGGAGCCGCGGATGCGGGTCGGAAACAGCTCGGTCAGGAAGGCGCCGACGCCGCTGAAATAGCCCGAGCCGAAGAAGCCGAGCGGAAAGCCCATGATCAACAGCGCGGTGTTGCCGAGATCGAGGCTCGTATAGATGTAGACCACGGCGATGGCGCCGAGCGAGAAGATGAAGAACAGGGGCCGCCGCCCCAGCCGGTCTGCAAGATAGGCGCCGACCAGATATCCCGCGAAGGACCCGGCGATGACCACGAACAGGTTGCCGCTGGCATCCATGAGCTTCAGCCCCCGCGTCTCGCTCAGGAACCGCGGCAGCCAGGTGGTGACGGCGTAGTAGCCGCCCTGCGCCCCGGTGGCGAGGAGCGAGGTCAGGATCGTGGTCCTGATCACCGCGGGCGAGAAGATCTCGAAGAAGCTGGGCCGGTCGCCCGTGGCCTCGATCCGGCGCCTGGTCTCCGCGAACACCGGCGGCTCCGCCACGAAACGGCGGATCAGGAACACCGCAAGCGCCGGCAGGACGCCGATGAAGAAGAGGTAGCGCCAGGCGACGGTCGGGTCGAACATCGTGAACAGCAGGGTCTGCACCAGCACCGCGGCCGCCCAGCCGATCGACCAGCCCGACTGCACCGTGCCGACCGCCCGGCCGCGATACTGCGGGCGGATCACCTCGCCGATCAGGACCGCGCCCGCCGCCCATTCGCCGCCGAAGCCGAAGCCCATCAGGGCGCGGGCCAGCATCAGTTGCTCGTAGCTCTGGGCGAAGCCGCTGAGGAAGGTGAAGACGGAGAACCAGAGGATGGTGAGCTGCAGCGTCCGCACCCGGCCGATGCGGTCGGCCAGGAGGCCGGCGGCCCAGCCGCCCACGGCGGAGCACAGCAGCGTCACCGTGGCGATGGCGCCGGCCTCGCCCCCGGTCAGATGGAACACCACCATGATGGTGGGGATCACGAGGCTGTAGATCTGGGCGTCCAGCGCATCCAGGCCCCAGCCGGAGAAGCAGGCCCAGAAGGTCCGCCGCTCCGGCGGAGTCATCTCCTTGAACCAGGCGGTCGGGCTGGTGTCGTTCGTTTCCGTGGTCATGCTGCCCCCCGTTTCGTGTGGCCGCCGCGACCGGCGGAGATCGCTTTAGCTAAGCCTCGGCATCCCCCTGCCGCTCCGGCGCCGCCTCGGCGAAGGCCGGCAGGGCCACCGCCCGCTCCTCGATCCCCAGCAGTGTCGGATAGGGGTTCAGGTCGCAGTCGAAGCGCCGCGCGTTGTAGAGCTGCGGGATCAGGCAGCAATCGGCGATGGTCGGCATGGCGCCATGGCAGAAGGCGCCGGTCGCGGGCGACCGCGACAGCTGGATCTCCAGCGCGCCGAAGCCTTCCGCCACCCAGTGCCGGTACCATTCCTCGATCGCCGCCTCGTCATGAGCCAGCGGCGTCTTGAGGTAGCGCAGCACGCGCAGATTGTTGATCGGGTGGATCTCGCAGGCGATCGACAGCGCGATCGACCGCACCCGGGCCCGGCCCGCCGGGTCGGGCGGCAGCAGCGGCGGCAGGGGATGGGTGTCCTCGAGATACTCGATGATCGCCAGCGACTGGGTGATCACCGATCCCTCGCCCTCCAGCGCCGGCACCAGCTTCTGCGGGTTCAGCGAGCGATAGGGCTCGATCGCCTGCTCGCCCTTGCGCAGATGGTGGAACACCGAATCGTAGTCGAGGCCCTTCAGCGCCATCGCGATGCGGACCCGATAGGCGGCCGAGGACCGGAAATAGGTGTGCAGCTTCATGGCTTGGGTCCAGCTCTCCCCGCGTGCTACCAGCGATTCCACATAGCCCGAAGCGGAGCGTCTTGCCATGCCCTCGTCACATCCGGCCCCATCTAATCCTATGGCGGCACGCCCCACCATTGTCTTCGACATCGGCGCCGTGCTGCTGGAATGGAACCCGCGGCACCTCTACCGCAAGCTGTTCGCGGACGAGGCGGCGATGGAAGAATTCCTGGCGGAAGTCTGTACCCATGACTGGAACCTGTCGCTGGATGGCGGCAAGCCCTTCGCCGAGGGCGTCGCCGAGAAAATCGCCGAGTTCCCGCACCATGAGCCGCTGATCCGCGCCTTCGACGAGCGCTGGGAGGAGATGGTGCCCCATGTCATCGACGGCACGGTCGAGATCCTGAAGGGGCTGAAGGATCGCGGCGACAAGGTCTATGCCATCACCAACTTCTCAGCCGAGAAGTTCGCGGTGGCCCAGGCGAACTACCCGTTCCTGACCTGGTTCGACGGCGTCATCGTCTCCGCCCATGAAAAGCTGCTGAAGCCGGATGCGCGGATCTACCAGCTGCTGGAAAGCCGCTTCGGCCTGTCGCTGGCCGACTGCATCTTCATCGACGACAATGCCGCCAACGTCGTCGGTGCCCGGGCGGTCGGCATGCGCGCGATCCACTTCGAGTCGCCGGAACAGGCCCGCCGCGAGCTGGTGGAGATGGGGGCGCTTTAGGGCAGAAACCGCGCCTGCCGCATCGAGACACATAAAGACATGTTTATGTCTCGCAGAGAGTTTGCTATCCTGGCGTCCATGCACATTGGAAATCAGGAGGCCTGAGGGTCGTGGAGCGTCTGTTGCAGGGGCTGAAAGCGGCGGCCGAGCCGACACGGCTTCGGATCCTGATGCTGTGCGCCCATGGCGACCTGTCGGTGACCGACCTGACCCAGATCCTGGGGCAGAGCCAGCCGCGCGTGTCGCGCCACCTGAAGCTGCTGACCGAGGCCGGCCTGCTGGACCGGTTCCGCGAGGGCACCTTCGCCTTCTTCCGCCTGGCCGAGGGCGACTCCGTGGCCGATCTGGCGCGCAGCCTGGTCGATCTGATCCCGGACGGCGACACCACGGTCAGCCTGGACCTGGAGCGGCTGGAGTCGGTGAAGCGCCAGCGCGCCGAGTCGGCGGCCGGCTATTTCCGCGACAACGCCTCGCATTGGGACGATCTGCGCACCCTGCACATCGCCGACAGCGCGGTGGAACAGGCGATCCTGGACCTGCTGCCGCCGGGCGAGATCGGCGACCTGCTCGACCTCGGCACCGGCAGCGGCCGGATGCTGATCCTGCTGGGCGAGCGGGTGCGCCGTGCCGTCGGCATCGACCTGTCGCGCGAGATGCTGTCGGTCGCCCGTGCCAACATCGAACGGGCCGGGATGCAGCGCCGCTGCCAGGTGCGGCAGGGTGACCTGTACCAGCTGCCCCTGCCCGGCAATTCCTTCGACGTCGCCCTGGTGCACCATGTGCTGCACCATCTGGAGGATCCGGCCGCGGCGATCGCCGAGGCGGCCCGGGTGCTGCGGCCCGGCGGCCGGCTGATCGTCGCCGATTTCGCGCCGCACGATGTCGAAAGCCTGCGCGCCGACCATGCCCATCGCTGGCTCGGCTTTCCCGACGATGTCTTCGCCCGCTGGCTGCAGCGGGCCGGCTTCGACAGCGAACCGCCGGTGCATCTGCCCGGCGCCCCTTTGACCGTCACCATCTGGCCCGCCAATCGGGCGGCGCAACGGAGAGCCGCGGCATGACGACCATCCCTGCCAATGCTTCGGCCGAGATTGGCCGCCGGGACCCCATCGTCAGCTTCGAATTCTTCCCGCCGAAATCCGAGGCGGCGGAGGCGACCCTGATGGAGACGGTGACGCGGCTGGCGCCGCTGGCGCCGGATTTCGTCTCGGTCACCTATGGCGCCGGCGGCACCACCCGCGACCGGACCTTCGGCATCGTCACCAAGATCCAGGACGGCAGCGGCCTGCCCACCGCCTCGCATCTGACCTGCGTCGGCGCCTCACGCGAGGAGATCGACGGCGTCGCCCGCGCCCTGTGGGCCGCCGGCATCCGCCGCATCGTCGCGCTGCGCGGCGACCCGCCGGGCGGCGCGCCCTATGAGGTGCGGCCGGATGGCTATGCCTATGCCGCCGACCTGGTGGCCGGGCTGCGCCGCATCGCCCCGTTCGACATCTCGGTCGCGGCCTACCCCGAGATGCATCCGTCGGCGCCGTCGGCCGATTTCGACCTGGACAACCTGAAGCGCAAGGCCGATGCCGGGGCCGACCGGGCCCTGACCCAGTTCTTCTTCGACACCGATGCCTTCCTGCGCTTCCGCGATCGCGCCGCGGCGGCCGGCATCACCCTGCCGATCGTGCCGGGCATCCTGCCCATCACCAATTTCGCCCGGACCAAGGAATTCTCCCAGGCCTGCGGCGCCGCCGTGCCGGACTGGCTGGAGATGCTGTTCGACGGGCTGGACGAGACGCCGGACACGCGCCAACTGGTCGCCGCCTCGGTCGCGGTCGAGCAGTGCCGCCTGCTGCAGACGCATGGGGTGGAGGAATTCCACTTCTACACCCTGAACCGGGCCGAGCTGACCCTGGCGATCTGCCGCTTCCTCGGCATCCGCCCGCGCCGGGCCGAGGCCGTTGCCGCCTGAAAGGCCCGAGATGACGGATGAGACCAAGCCGCTGTCCGATGCCGACCGGCCGGCGGCGCTGGCCCAGCGCGTCTATGCCGGGCACACCGGGGCGCTGAGCGGCCTCGGCCTGGCCGACACCTTCGACTACATCTGGCGCAACAATGTCTGGGGCGCCGAGGAATCGCGGTCGGGCCTCGGCTCCGGCCTCGATGGCACGGCGGAGCTGCGGGCCGCGATCCCGGCGCTGCTGCGGCAGCTGGGCGCGGCCTCGCTGCTCGACCTGCCCTGCGGCGATTTCGGCTGGATGAGCCGGGTCGACCTCGCCGGCATCGCCTACACCGGCGCGGACATCGTCGCCGATCTGATCGCCAAGAACATCGTGCTGCACGGCGAGACGGATGGGCGCCGGTTCCTGCGGCTGGACCTGACCCGCGATCCACTGCCCCGGGCCGATGTCGTGCTGTGCCGCGACTGCCTGGTGCACCTGTCGGCCGGCAGCATCGCCGCGGCCTTCGCCAATCTCCGACGCTCCGGGTCGACCTGGCTGCTGACCACCACTTTCCTGGAGCTGCAGGGCAACCGCGCCATCGCCGATGGCGACTGGCGGCCGCTGAACCTGGAACAGCCGCCCTTCAGCCTGCCCGTGCCCCACGGCGTCATCGTCGAAGGCTGCACCGAGGAGGGCGGCGCCTATCGCGACAAGGCGCTGGGCCTGTGGCGGATCGCCGACCTGCCTGAGAACGCAGCCTAGGCACCCGGATATCTTGAGCATTTGCGCCACAGCGGATACCGTTGTTCCGGCCGATCGAAAGCTCCTGTCCGAATTCGACCCGAAAACGAGAGAAACTGTCCTTGACGGCCGAAACCGGACGGATTAATTCCATCACGTTCAATTAATCACGAACGGGTGTGCCGGGAGGATGGACGTGCGACGCTCCGCGATCCGCCGCGGCACCAATTCCATACAGCTTCGCCGGTACAATGAGCGCCTGGTGCTGCAGACCCTGCGCCGTGCCGGCGAGGCGTCGAAGGCCGAACTGGCGCGGCAGGCGGAGCTGACCAACACCGCGATCGGCGGCATCATCGCCCAGCTCGAGGATGACGGGCTGATCGCGTCGGTCGGCAAGCGCCACGATGGCGGCCGCGGCCAGCCCGCCACCCTGTACCGGCTGGCACCGCAGGGCGCCTACGGCATCGGCGTCCGGCTGGACCGCCGCAGCATGGAATCCGTGCTGATCGATTTCGGCGGCACCGTGATCGCCCGCCGCAGCCACGACCGGCTGCTGCCCGCCCCGGCCGAGGCGCTGCGCATCGCCCGGCAGGACGTCGCCGAGCTGCTGGACCTGCTGGATCCGGCCGACCGGCCGAAGCTGGCCGGCATCGGCCTGGCCCAGCCCTACAATCTCGGCGCCTGGCTGCACCAGCTGGACCTGCCGCCGGCCGATTTCGCCGCCTGGGACACGGTCGATTTCCCTGTCATGCTGGAGGAAGCGACCGGCCTGCCGGTGTTCGGCGAGAATGACGGCACCTCCGCCGCCGTGGCCGAGCTGTTCTACGGCCTGGGCCGCAGCATCGACGATTTCCTGTACCTGTTCATCGGCCCCGCCATCGGCGGCGGCGTGGTGCTGGGCGGCGACTGCCTGCGCGGCCCGACCGGCAATGCCGGCGACGTGGCGCTGCTGCCGGTTGGGCCCGGCCGGCTGGCCTCCGCCCCGCCGGCCGCCGGCGGCCGCGACATCCTGCTGACCCGCGCCTCGCTGAACGCCCTGACCCGCCACCTTGCCTTCCACGGCCTGGCCGGCGGCAGCCGCGCCGACCTCAAGCGCGCGATCGCCGCCGCCCGCCCGCCGGTGGCGGAGTGGATCGAGGATTGCGCCGACGCCATGACCGACGCGATCTGGTCCGCCGCCGCCCTGCTGGAGGTGCGCAGCGTCATCATCGACGCCGACATCCATGACGGGCTGGTCGACGCGCTGATCGGCCGGCTGCGGGCCAAGCTGGCCGCAACCGTGCCGGAGGCGGGCCAGCCGCCGCAGGTCCTGCACGGGTCCTTCGGCTGCGACGCCGGCGCGATCGGCGCCGCCGCCCTGCCGATGTTCTTCAGCTTCTCGCCGCGGGCCTCGATCCTGACCCGCAGCGCCGACGAAAGGGGATGGCGCGACCATGCAGCCGCCGACTGACCACCCGCCCACGGGTCACCC
>NZ_JBYRFX010000355.1:0-7275 GCF_057815775.1 Inquilinus sp. | reverse complement strand
GCGCCGGACGTCGATCGAGAAGCCGGCCTTGCCGGTGATCTTGGCCGGCGTGTCCAGCCGCGGCACATGGGTGCCGATCAGGGTGAAGGCCTTCGGGTCCTTCAGCGTGACCTCGGCCGGCGGCGCCAGCGTCGCGGCCTGGGCCGCCAGCTCACCGAAGCGGGCGGACTTGCCCGAGGCGGCATGGGTGACGACGCCCTTCAGCACGGTGATCTCACCAGCCGGGACGCTCCAGGCAGCCGCTGCCGCCTGCACCAGCAAGGCGCGGGCGGTGGCACCGGCCTTGCGCAGCTGGTCCCAGGAATTGGCGGTCGAGGTCGACCCGCCGGTGCCCTGGATCGGCCCGAGCAGGGTGTTGTTGTAGAGCTTGGCGTCGGCCGGGGCGAAGCCGAAGCGCATCTGCGCCCAGTCGGCGTCCAGCTCCTCCGCCACGATGGTGGTCAGGCCGGTGGTGACGCCCTGGCCCATCTCGCAATGCTTGATCAGCACCGTCACGGTGTCGTCGGCCGCGATGCGGACGAAGGCGTTCGGGGCGAAGGGGGCGTCGCCGGCCGCGGCCATGGCCCGGCTGACCAGGGGCAGGTGGGTGGCGATCACCAGGGCGCCGCCGAGGGCGCTGGCGCCCTTGAGGAAGGAACGGCGGTTCGGCTTGGCATCAGCGACGGCCGGGGCCGGGGCGGTGAGGGATTTGGCGTACATGGATCCGTTCCCCCTATGCCAGCGTCGAGGCGGCGTCGTGGATCGCCGCGCGGATGCGCTGGTAGGTGCCGCAGCGACAGATATTGCCGTCCATCGCCGAGACGATGTCGTCATCGGTCGGCTTCGGCGTCTGGCTCAGCAGGCCGATCGCCGACATGATCTGGCCGGACTGGCAGTAGCCGCACTGCACCACGTCCAGCTTGGTCCAGGCCGCGCGGACGGCCTCGGCGACCTTGCCGGTCACGCCTTCGATGGTGGTGATCTTGCTGTCGCCGATATCGCCGACGAAGGTCTGGCAGGACCGCACCGGCTGGCCGTCGAGATGCACGGTGCAGGCACCGCACAGCGCCTGGCCGCAGCCGAACTTGGTGCCGGTCATGGTCAGGTGATCGCGCAGGGCCCACAGCAGCGGCATCTGCGGATCGATGTCCAGCTCGTGGTCTGCGCCATTGATGTTCAGTTTCACCATTGGTCGATGTCCCAATTTGAGTGCGGTGCGAGCAGGGCCGGGCACCGCGCCGGGGCTGGTCGTGTCCGCTCTAAGCTGGCGGATCTTTGTCCTAGATCGAATATTCGATCTGGTTCCGGTCAAATCAACGTCAGCGGGCCACTGCGCGCCAGCAGCCCTCGGCAATGTCGTCCAGCGCCGCGTCGTCCAGCGGCGCGTCCTGGGTTCGCCGTGCCAGGCGCGCGGCCACGGCGAAGGTCAGGTCCTGGACGATATCCGGCGGCAGCGCCTTGAACGGGCTGTTGCCGCCGGCCATGCCCAGCCGCTGGGCCAGGCAGGCGAAGTTCCGGTCCTCGCGCGCCAGCGCGGCGAGCTCTTCGGGCCGGTGGTAGGGGGAGTTCTCATACTGCTCGAGAAACTGCGCCTCCTGCCGGTGCGTGCGGTAGAAGGCGTAGGCGTTCAGCCAGGTGCGCTTGAAGCTGTCCTTCGGCAACAGGCCGTCGAAATCACCCTCGACCAGCGCCCGCCCCTTGATCGTCTTTACTTCGCGGTAGAGGTCGCGGATCAGATCGTCCTTGCTGGCGAAGTAATGGTAGATGACGCCCGGGCTCGCGCCCGACTGCTTGGCCACCAGCGACATCGGCGTGTCGTGGAAGCCACGCTCGGCCACCAGCGCCAGGGTCGCCTTCAGGATCGCCTCGCGCTTGCCGTCGCCATCCATGAACCGCACCCGATCGAACGTTCGTTCTAGTACGGTGCGAGGAAGCGGGCTGTCAAGGCGAACCGGACCGGTTCAGCGCTTGCTGCAGTCCAGGATGTTCTCAAGCGCGGCGCCGGAGCCGGCGAGGGTGAAGGGCTCGGTCACGGCGGGGTCGGCGAGGGAGACCCTCAGCGTCTTGCCGTGGCGCAGGGCCTCGACCAGCGTTTTCATCTGGTCGGTGGTGAAGGCCTTGGCGGGCCCCCAGTCGAAGCTGGTCGATGCTTCCTCGACATCGGCGGTCATCGGCACCAGCGTGGGTTTGCCGTTGACGGTGAAGGTCACCGGGACCTGCGGCGCGGCCAGGGTCAGCTTGCGCGGCACCGAGAACAGCACATAGGGGCCGGTGCGGATCGCCGAATTGTCGGCCTGCGACAGGTCGGAGCAGTAGACGCCGAGATGGGCGCCATCCGGGTTGGTCAGCCCGGCATAGGCCGTGCCCATGTGATAGCCGGTGCCCCAGCCTTCCGCCTCCTGGGCCGTCGCGGTGGCCGCGGCAAGCAGGACGGGAAGGGCGAAGGCAGCGAAGCGAATCACGACACGGTCTCCAGAAGCGAAGAAGGGCACGTTTCCGTGCCCTTCCGAGTAGATCACATATCCAAGAGGATGCGCTGCGGATCCTCCAGGCACTCCTTGACCCGCACCAGGAAGGTCACGGCTTCGCGCCCGTCGATGATGCGGTGGTCGTAGGACAGGGCCAGGTACATCATCGGCCGGATCTCGACCTTGCCGCCCACGGCCATCGGCCGTTCCTGGATCTTGTGCATGCCCAGGATGCCCGATTGCGGCGGGTTCAGGATCGGCGTCGACATCAGCGAGCCGTAGACGCCGCCATTCGAGATGGTGAAGGTGCCGCCGGTCAGGTCGGCCATCGACAGCTTGCCGTCGCGCGCCTTGCGGCCCAACTCGCCGATCGTCTTCTCGACCCCGGCGAAGGACAGGGTATCGGCGTCGCGCACCACCGGCACGACCAGGCCGGTCGGCGTGCCGACGGCGACGCCGATGTCGTAGTAGTTCTTGTAGACCAGGTCGTCGCCGTCGATCTCGCCATTGACCGCGGGCAGTTCCTTCAGCGCGACGATGCAGGCCTTCAGGAAGAAGGACATGAAGCCCAGCTTCACGCCGTGCTTCTTCTCGAAGCTGTCCTTGTACTGGTTGCGCAGCGCCAGCAGCGCCGTCATGTCGACCTCGTTGAAGGTCGTCAGCATGGCGGCGTTGGTCTGGGCCTGCTTCAGCCGGGTGGCGATGGTTTTGCGCAGCTTGCTCATGCGCACCCGCTCCTCCCGGTCCTTCTGCGGCCGCGGGCCGCTGTCCGGACGGGTGAAGGCGGGGATCTCGATCACGGCGCTGGACGCAGGCGCAGCCGGCTTGGCGCCGGACGCGGCGGTCTGCGCGTCTTCCTTCAGGATGCGCCCACCCTTGCCGCTGCCGGCGATGGCACCGGCATCAAGGTTGTTCTCGGCGATGATCTTGGCGGCCGAGGGCATGGCGATCGGCGCCTCGCCATTGCCGTTGACCTTGGCGGTGGGGGCGGCGGGCGCCGGTGCCGCGGCGGGCTTGGCCGCCGGGGCTTCGGCCTTGGCCGCAGGCTTGGCGGCCGGGGCGCCGGAGCCCTCGCCGATGCTGCCCAGCAGGGCGCCGACCTCGACATTGGCGCCTTCCTCGGCCGCGACCGATTCCAGCACGCCGGCCGCGGTGGCGTTGACCTCGAGCGTCACCTTGTCGGTCTCGAGCTCGACCAGGGGCTCGTCCATCGCGACGGCCTCGCCCGGCTTCTTCAGCCAACGGGCGACGGTGGCCTCGGTCACCGACTCGCCCAGCGCGGGCACCTTGATCTCGACGCTCATGAAGTCTCCATTCCTTCGACCGGCCTGTCCCGGCCAATGGGTGGTGTTTTAGGCGGGTGGTGTTGTTGCGGGGCTCAGCCGACCGACAGCGCTTCGTCGACCAGCTTGGCCTGTTCCTGGTTGTGGCGGCGCAGCAGGCCGGTGGCCGGGGCCGCGGCCTCCGGACGGCCGGCGTAGCGCGGCCGGCTGCTGTGATGGCCGATGTCGCCCAGCACGGCTTCGATCTTGCGGTCGACGAAGTACCAGGCGCCCTGGTTCTCCGGCTCCTCCTGGCACCACACCACCTCGGCGTTCGGATACTTCGCGAACTCCGCGCGCAGCGTCTTGCGCGGGAACGGGAACAGCTGTTCCAGCCGGATGATGGCGACGTCCTTCAGCCCGCGCTCGTCGCGCTCCTTCTTCAGGTCGTAATAGACCTTGCCGGAGCAGATGACGACGCGCTTGACCGCCTCGCCGGCCACCAACTCCGCCGTCTCCGGCAGCACGCGGTGGAAGGTCGAGCCATTGCCGAAATCAGCCAGGGTCGAGACGCATTCCTTGTGGCGCAGCAGCGACTTCGGCGTGAACACCACCAGCGGCTTGCGGAAGTCGCGGTGGATCTGGCGGCGCAGCGCGTGGAAGTAGTTGGCCGGCGTGGTCAGGTTGACCACCTGCCAGTTGTCCTCGGCCGATTGCTGCAGATAGCGCTCGATGCGGGCCGAGGAATGCTCCGGCCCCTGGCCCTCATAGCCATGCGGCAGCAGCATCACCAGGCCGGACATGCGCAGCCACTTCTGCTCGCCGGACGAGATGAACTGGTCGATGATGGTCTGGGCACCGTTGGCGAAGTCGCCGAATTGCGCTTCCCACAAGGTCAGGGCCCGCGGCTCGGCCAGCGAATAGCCGTATTCGAAGCCCAGCACCGCGAATTCCGACAGCGGGCTGTCATGGACTTCGTAGGTCGCCTGGCCGTCGCGGACATGGTTCAGCGGGACGTAGCGCTCCTCGGTCTCCTGGTCGACCAGCACCGAATGGCGCTGGCTGAAGGTGCCGCGGCCGGAATCCTGGCCGGACAGGCGCACCGGGATGCCCTCGGCGACCAGCGTGCCGAAGGCCAGCGCCTCGGCCGTCGCCCAGTCGATGTCGCGGCCGGTCTCGATCATCTGCGCCTTGGCCTTCAGCTGGCGCACGACCTTCGGATTGACCTTGATGCCGTCGGGCACGGTGCTGATGGCGCGGCCGACTTCCTGCAGCAGCGCATCCGGTGCCGCGGTGGCGCCGCGGCGGTCGTCGCCGGCGGCGATGGTGAAGCCCGACCAGGCGCCGCCCAGCCAGTCCGCCTTGTTCGGCTTGTAGGTGGTGGCGGCCTCGAACGCCGCCTCCAGATGCTTCTGGAAGTCGCGGACGATGCCCTCGGCCTCCTCGGCCGTCAGCTGGCCTTCGTCGACCAGCTGCTTCGCATACAGCTCGCGCACCGAGGCGTGCTGGGCGATGGTCTTGTACATCAGCGGCTGGGTGAAGGCCGGCTCGTCGCCTTCATTGTGGCCGAAACGACGGTAGCAGAACATGTCCACCACCACGTCATGGCCGAATTCCTGGCGGAACTCGATGGCGATGCGCGAGGCATGGACGACCGCTTCCGGGTCGTCGCCATTGACGTGGAAGATCGGCGCCTGGACCGTCCGCGCCACGTCGGTGCAGTAGGGGCCCGAGCGGGAATAGACCGGCGCGGTGGTGAAGCCGATCTGGTTGTTGATGACGAAATGGACGGTGCCGCCGACGCGATAACCCTTCAGGTCGGACATCATCAGCGTCTCGGCCACCACGCCCTGGCCGGCGAAGGCGGCGTCGCCATGGATCAGCAGCGGCAGCACCGCGGTGCGGACCTCGTCGCGGCGCTGCGTCTGCTTGGCGCGGACCTTGCCGACCACGACCGGGTTGACGCATTCGAGATGCGACGGGTTCGCGGTCAGCGACAGGTGGATGACCTTGTTGTCGAACTCGCGGTCGGACGAGGTGCCGAGATGGTATTTGACGTCGGCGGAACCCTGCACGTCCTCGGGGTTGGCCGGGTTGCCCTGGAATTCCGAGAAGATCGCGGTGAACGGCTTGCCGATGACGTTGGTCAGGGTGTTCAGGCGGCCGCGATGGGCCATGCCGAACACGACATCCTCGAGGCCCAGCTGGCCGCCGCGCTTCAGCACCTGCTCCAGCGCCGGGATCATCGCCTCGCCGCCATCCAGGCCGAAGCGCTTTGTGCCGGTGTATTTGACGTTCAGGAAGCGCTCGAAGGTCTCGGCCGCGGTCAGCCGCTCATAGATGGCGCGCTTGCCCTGCGGCGTGAATTCGGTGCGGTTCTCGATCGTCTCGATACGCTCCTGGATCCAGGCGCGGATGGCCGGATCCTGGATGTGCATGTATTCGACGCCGATATGGCCGCAATAGGTGGCGCGCAGCCGGGCCACGATCTGGCGCAGCGTCGGCGTGTCCAGGCCCAGCTGGCCGGCGACGTAGATCGGCCGCTCCAGATCCGCCTCGGTGAAGCCGTAGCTTGCGGGGTCGAGGTCCGGGTGCGTCTTGCTCTGCACCGTCAGGCCGAGCGGGTCGAGATCGGCCAGCAGGTGGCCGCGCACGCGGTAGGCGCGGATCAGTTGCATCGCCCGCAGCGTGTCGTGTGCGGCACGGCGCAGTGCGTCGACATCGGCCACGGCTGCCGCAGGGGTCGCCGGCGCGGCGCCGGGCTTCACGCCCTTGGCGAGAACCTCGGCCGGGGCTTCCAGGCCGAAGGCTTCGCCCAGGCCGTTCAGCTTGACCGCCGGGACGGCGCCGTTGCGCGGCCCCCAGGACGGGCCGGCCTCGGCCTCCACCTCGCCGTCGCCGAGACCGGCGAAGAAGGCACGCCAGCTCTCGTCGACCGAGGCTGGATCGGCCCGGTACCGCTCATGCAACTCGGCGATGAAATCGGCATTCGGGGCGAAAAGGAAGGAACTGTGTTCCGACGGGCTACCCATCATTCTCAACGACCGGTGTCCGGCCGTTTCCCTGGCGGTCGGCGGCCGCATTGACGCCGCGACCGGGCGGTCCCTTGCGGGACGGGTCCAAGTGGCGCGCAACCTACGCCGAAAGTGTTTGCGATGAAAGGTATGTCGGGCGCTGCTTGAGCAATTTCCGACGCCATTACGACAGATCACCCACGCAAAGAACGCAAACGCGACATAGGGTTTGGAAAGGAAAGGTCGAATCTGTCCCAGTTGGTGTCGCCGCTGGTTGATTCGATCGCGTCCGGCCGGCCGGCGTTCGCGCGCCAGCCATGAAAAAAGCCCCCGACCGGCAGGACCGGTCGGGGGCTGGTGTCATGATGCGGTCGGACCGATCAGCCGCGCATCGCCGCGAGCATGGTCTTACCCAGGGCAGCGGGGGATTCGGCGACGGCGATGCCGGCGGCCTTGAGCGCCTCGATCTTGTGGTCGGCGGTGTCGTGGCCGCCGGAGATGACGGCACCGGCATGGCCCATGCGGCGGCCCGGCGGTGCCGTGCGCCCGGCG
>NZ_JBYRFX010000354.1:0-2421 GCF_057815775.1 Inquilinus sp. | reverse complement strand
ATGCCGGCGGCCTTGCGGACCAGGCTGCGCCCGCCGTCGCAGCCGACGAGATACTGGGCCCGCAGCGACCGGCCGCCGGACAGCCGGATGTCGACGCCGGTGTCGTCCTGCGCGAAGCCCGTCACCTCGCATCCGTAATGGATCGGCACCGCCAGCTCGGCGACCCAGCCGGCCAGGATGCGCTCGATGTGGTTCTGCCACAGCCCGAGCCCATAGGGGTGGCGGGTGGGAAAATCGCTGATGTCCAGGCGGGCTCCGGCGAAGTAAGCGGTCTGTGCCTTCTGCCCCTCCGCCAGGAACCGGTCGGCGATGCCGCGCTGGTCGAGGATTTCGATGGTGCGGGCCTGCAGGCCGCCGGCGCGGGACCCGACGAGGTCCTGGCTGGCCCGCCGCTCGACGATGGTCACATCGACCCCCGCCAGCGCCAGCTCACCCGCCAGCATCAGGCCGGTCGGGCCCCCGCCGGCGATCACCACCGCATGCTCGGTCTTCGGCACAGCCATGTCGGACTCCCCTTTTCCGTGGTGTCGAGTGACGCCGGTTCTACGGGAGGAGCCGGGACTTGAAGCAAGCCGGTTGCGCGCCACATGTAAGAAAGGGAGAGGCGTGGTCCCTCCCCGTCAGCCCCCCGACGCCGCCGTGAAGACCGCCAATTGAGCGGCAAACGCACGCTGGTAGGCGGGCCGGGCCTCGCCGCGGGCGACATAGGCCGAGAGGCTAGGATATGCGTCAAGCAGGCCGGCCGCCTTGACCCTGAGCAGCACCGATATCATCAGCAGGTCACCGGCGCTGAACGCGCCGTCGAGCCAGTCGGCATCGCCGAGGCGGTCGGCGAGTTCGCCCAGCCGCGCGCGGATGCGCTCATCGACCATCGCCAGGCGCTGCTCGTACCAGCTCTCGTTGCGTTCCAGGAACATGACGACCTGGCGTTCGAGGATCGGCGCCTCTACCGTGTTGAGCGCGGCAAACATCCAGGTGATGGCCCGCGCCCGGGCGCCCGCATCCTCCGGCAGCAGGCCCGGCCGGCGCTCCGCGAGGTGGAACACGATCGCTCCCGACTCGAACAGGACGAGATCGCCGTCCTCATAGGTCGGGATCTGCCCGAACGGATGGCGCGCCCGATGCGGCGCCTCCTTCATCTCGCCGAACGACAGAAGCCGGACGTCGTAGGGCTGCTCCACCTCTTCGAGCGCCCAGCGGACGCGCATGTCCCGCGCCAATCCCCGGCCGCGATCGGGCGAGCATGCAAAGGCGGTGATGGTGGGGGTCATGGGCAGGCTCCCGGTGAATGCGTCGTGTCCTCCGGCGCGGCAAGGGTCATGGCGATGATCTCCCGACTCGTTCGGCTCTTCATCTCCCAAGGACGCAGGGCGGGCGGCTCTTCCGACACGGGCCGGCATTTTTTCCCGCAGCCCGCAGCATGGCGAGGGAGGAGCCGTCCAAACAAGCACCACCGGCCCCTCCCGCGGGGCGGGAGAGGCGGCACAATCCAATTCTTCGTAGGTTGGGTTCGCCCAACGCGAACCCAACCTACGCACCTACCCGGTATCCACCGGCGACAAATCCAGCCTTGCCAGATATTCGTCCGATTCCGCGACCCAGCGCTCCGCCTGTTCCGGCGGCAGTCCGAATTCCGGGCACAGCAGGGCCACGGCCTCTGCCGCCGGATGGCTGTCGGCGATCGCCTGCAGCTCCGGCCGGTCCATCTCAATGCCCATCTCGAAGAACCGGCGATCCCAATCCGCCTCGTCCGGCGTCGTGGCCTGGATCGCGGCGCCCAGCGCCATGATGACCCGCAGCCGGCGCCGGAGCGTGGTCTGGTCCGGGACCTGGTCCATCGGCGGTCCCGCGGCCGGCTCGGCCGGCGGCGCATAACCCAGCCCCTCCAGGGCCGCATCCGCGGTGTCGAGCCAGGCTTGCGTGTCCGCCGGCAGTCCGAACTCCCGGCACAGCCGGGCAACCGCCGCCGGGGCCGGGCTGGCCTCGACCATCTCCGCCACCTCCGGCCGGCCGAGCCGTTCGACGATCTCGCCGAAGCGCTCGTCGGCCTCGGCCTCCTCGGCTTCGGTCTCGGCGCCGTGATAGGACGCGGCCGCCATCGCCAGCATCGCCCGCATCTCGGGCGGCGCCTGGTCACTCGGCTTGGCCGCGCCGGTCGGGCCGGCCTTCTGCGGCGGCGTCTCGGGCGGGCGGGAGAACTTATCTTCCAGCAGCAGGGTCAGCCGCAGCGACTTGGCGGCGACGGCGATGCGCTGGCAATAATCGACGCCGGGCTGCGGCTCATCCAGCGCCTCGCAGCGGGTCGCCTCCATCACCTCCATCTGGATCTCGGCCGCCCGGGCCAGCAGACGCAGATGCCGCGCCGCCCGCTCCTCCTGCGGAGCGGCCGGGGCCTCTGTCTGATGGGATTGCGCCTTGTCC
>NZ_JBYRFX010000353.1:0-24897 GCF_057815775.1 Inquilinus sp. | reverse complement strand
GGGCGGTGATGATGGCCACGGTGGCGTCTCCTCGGGCCCGGACGCATCATCTGACCTGATGCTGCGGCGGCGGGCCGGTGGTTGCGAAACATCGCGTTGGAGAGGAATATCGGGCATCGGCGCGCCGCCGACCAACCGGTTCTCGATAAGCGATGGATAAGCCCTGTTAATGGATAAGCCGGCCTCGACCCGTTTGCCGCCGCTGCCTGCCGTCCGGGTGTTCGAAGCCGCGGCCCGGCATCTCAGCTTCACCAAGGCCGCCGCCGAGCTCGGCATGACCCAGGCGGCGGTGAGCTACCAGATCCGGCTGCTGGAGGACCGGGTCGGCCTGCCGCTGTTCCGCCGGCTGACCCGCAAGGTGGCGCTGACCGAGACCGGCGAGCGGCTGGCGCCCACGGTGACCGAGGCACTGTCGCGGCTGGCAGGGGCCTTCGCCGCGGTGCGGGAGGAGACGGGCGGCACACTCGCGGTCACCACCGTCCACACCTTCGCCTCGAACTGGCTGGTGCCGCGGCTCGGCCGGTTCCAGCTGGCCCAGCCCGGCATGGCGGTGCGGCTGGACACCATGCACAAGATGATCGACTTCACCCGCGACGAGTTCGACATCGGCATCCGCTACGGCCGCGGCATCTGGCCGGGGCTGGAGGCGCATTGGCTGATGGCGGTCGACTGCACGCCGGTGTGCAGCCCAGCCCTGGTCGACCGGGCCGGCGGGCTGAAGCACCCGCGCGACCTGCTGAAGCTGCCGCTGATGTGGGACATGGGCGACACCTGGCAGCGCTGGTTCGCCACCGCCGGGGAGGCGGTGCCGCAATCGGTCGCCGATGACGGGTTGCGCTTCGACTCGCAGCTGATGATGGGCCAGGCCGCCCGGGCCGGGCAGGGGGTGGCGTTGCTCAATCCCCTGTTCTTCGCCGAAGAGATCGCCGCCGGCCAGTTGGTGCAGCCCTTCCCGACCATGGTGCGGGAGGAGGGTGGCTACTACATCGTCTATCTCGAAAGCCGGCGCACGGTGCCGAAGATCACCGCCTTCCGCGACTGGCTGCTGGCCGAACGCGCCGCCGACGAGGCCGCGGCCGGGTGACGGCGTGGATTGACTCTTTGTTCTTGTTATGTTCTGATCGTGGTATGAATGATCGAATGAACCCAACTAGAATTCCGTCCGCCGTCCTGCCGACGTCGGATGAGTGGGCCCGCGAAGCCGAGATGTTGGCCGAGATGGCGGAACTTCAACGGGGATTGACCGAGGCATTTCAGGCAGCCCGCGACAGGATCGGTCCCCTTGGGACGCCGTCATCGCGAGGCGCGAAGCCGCCTGCGGGCTCGCGATGACGACCCCGTCAACGGCGCGATCTCAGACCGGCCGGGTGACTCCGTCATAGGTCAGGACGGCGCCGTACAGCTCCGGCCGGCGGTCGCGGAACAGGCCCCAGCTGGCGCGCTGGGCCCGGATGGCGTCGAGGTCGAAGCGCGCCACCAGCACCTCCTCCGCGCCGCGTCCGGCCTGGGCCACCAGGGCACCGGTCTGGTCGGCGATGAAGGACGAGCCGTAGAAGGTCTGCGTGAAGCGCTCGCCCTCCTCGGTGCCGATCCGGTTCGACGCCACCAGCGGGATCAGGTTCGCCCCGGCATGGCCCTGCATCACCCGGGTCCAGTGCGGCTGGCTGTCCAGCGCGCCATCCTGCGGCTCGCTGCCGATCGCGGTCGGGTACAGCAGCACGTCGGCGCCCATCAGCGCCATGCAGCGGGCGGCCTCCGGATACCACTGGTCCCAGCAGATGCCGCAGCCGACATTGCCGTAGCGGGTCTTCCACACCCGGAAGCCGGTGTCGCCGGGGTTGAAGTAGAACTTCTCCTCATACCCCGGCCCGTCCGGGATGTGCGACTTGCGATAGACGCCCAGCACGCTGCCATCGGCGTCGACCATGGCGATCGAGTTGTAATAGGCGTTGTGGGCGCGCTCGAACACGCTGACCGGCATCGCCACCTGCAGCTCCGCCGCCAGCGCCCGGAAGCGCTCGACCACCGGGTGGCCGTCGATCGGCTTGGCCAGGGCGAAGTGCGACTGCAACTGGTCGCGGCAGAAATACGGGGCGGCAAACAGCTCCTGCGGCAGCACGATCTGGGCGCCGCGGCCGGCGGCCTGGCGCACCAGGGCCTCGACCCGGTCCAGGGTCTCGGCCTCGTTCCAGGTGGAGAAGGTCTGGGTGGCGGCGACAGTCAGGATGGTCATGGTCGGCTACCAGCGATGGTGGACATGCGGTGCGATCAGGCGATCGTACAGCTCGCGGGTCGCCTCCATCTGCGCCGGGCTGAACGGCGGCAGGTCGGCGGCCGCGGCGTTGCCGCGCGATTGCTCCGGGCTGCGGGCGCCGGGGATGGCGGCGGAGACGGCGTCGTGCATCTGGATCCAGCGCAGCGCCGCCTGGGCCATCGGCACGCCGTCCGGCAGGATGCGGCGCAGTTCTTCCACCGCCTGCAGCCCGACCTCGAACGGCACGCCGGCGAAGGTCTCGCCGACATCGAAGGCCTCGCCGTTGCGGTTGAACTGGCGGTGGTCATCGGCCGAGAAGCTGGTGTCGCGGGTGATCTTGCCGGTCAAGAGGCCGCTGGCCAGCGGCACCCGGGCCAGGATGGCGACATCCGCCGCCTTGGCCAGGCCGAAGAACAGCTCCGCCGGGCGCTGGCGCAGGATGTTGAAGATGATCTGGACCGAGGCGACGCCGGGATAGCCGATCGCCTTGATCCCTTCCTCGACCTTCTGCACCGACACGCCGTAATGGTGGATCTTGCCGGCGCGGACCAGCCCGTCCAGCCCCTCGAACAGGGCGGGGGTATAGTAAACCTCGGGCGGCGGGCAGTGCAGCTGCACCAGGTCCAGCGTCTCCATCTCCAGGTTGGCGCGCGACCGGTCGATGAAGGCTTCCAGCGCCTCGATCGTGTACGCCTCGGCGACATGCGGGTTGAGGCGGCGGCCGGCCTTGGTCAGCACCTTGACCCGGTCCTTGATCTCCGGCCGCTCGCGCCGCAGCCGGGCGATGATCTTCTCGCTGCGGCCGTCGCCATAGACGTCGGCGGTGTCGATCAGGGTGACGCCGGCATCGATCGCGGCGTTCAGCGCGGCCAGGGCGTCGGTCTCGCCGACATCGCCCCAGGAACCGCCGATCTGCCAAGCGCCGAAGCCGATGGCGGAAACGGTCCAGCCGGTCTTGCCGAAGCGGCGGGTCTGCATGGGGGGTTCTCCCTAGACGGATTGGGGCTGGCGCCGGCGGGGCCGGCTGTCGGCGGCGCTGGTGCGGCCGCGGGCGCGGCGGCGCTCCTTCAGGCGCTGCAGGATGGCCAGCCGCTGGCTGTTGTCGGTGTCGCGCCACACCGCGATCTCCTCGGCCGTGCGCAGGCAGCCGGCGCACAGGCCGGTGTCGGCCTCGAGCGTGCAGACGCCGGTGCAGGGCGAGACGATGGGGGGCAGGTCGCTGGTCATGACCCCTTCCAGTTAGCCCGGCCGGCGCCCGGGTTCAAGGCGATGCGTGTGACATCCGATGGTCCGCGTGCCAGTGTCGTGACCGGGCGAGGCCGGGTCGCAGGCACGATGGCCGGTAAGGCCCCGCGGCGTAGCATCGGAAGCCTGGGAGAAGGAAACGCGCCATGACCGATTCTGTCGTGACTCCGCCGGATGATGCCGCAGCCGTAGACGCCCCGGAGGGTGGCCGGGCCGGTCGCCGCGGCCGGGGCGGGGCCGAGGCCCGGCGGGCCCTGCGGCGCGGCGGCGGCCTGCAGCAGCTGAAATACATCTCGCGCAAGATCCCGCTCTACGAGGTGCTGCAGACCGACGGGCTCGAACTGATCGAACACAACGCCGACACGGTGCTCGAGGAGATCGGCCTCGAATTCCGCGACGACGAGGAAACGTTGGAGATGTGGAAGGCGGCCGGGGCCGATGTGAAGGGCACCCGCATCCGCTTCCCGCGCGGGCTGTGCCGCCAGCTGGTCCAGGCCACCGCGCCGCGCGAATTCACCCAATATGCGCGCAACCCGGACCGTACGGTCCAGATCGGCGGCAACAACACCGTCTTCGCCCCGGTCTACGGCCCGCCCTTCATCCGCACCCTCGACGAAGGCCGCCGCTATGCCCGGATCGAGGATTTCCAGAATTTCGTGAAGCTCGCCTACATGACGCCGGTGATGCACCATTCCGGCGGCACCGTGTGCGAGCCGGTCGACCTGCCGGTGAACAAGCGGCATCTCGACATGGTCTATTCCCACATCAAATACTCTGACAAACCCTTCATGGGGTCGGTGACGGCGCCGGAGCGGGCGGAGGACACGGTCGCCATGGCGCGGCTGGTGTTCGGTGAGGAGTTCGTCGACAAGAACTGCGTGCTGATCAGCCTGATCAACGCCAATTCGCCGATGGTGTGGGACGGCACCATGCTCGGCGCCCTCAAGACCTACGCCCGCGCCAACCAGGCTGTCATCGTCACCCCGTTCATCCTGGCCGGCGCCATGGCGCCGGTGACCAGCGCCGGCGTGCTGACCCAGACCCTGGCCGAAAGCCTGGCCGGCATGGCGACGGCGCAGCTGTGCCGCCCCGGCGCGCCCGTCGTGTTCGGCTCCTTCGCCAGCTCGATCTCGATGCAGTCGGGCGCGCCGACCTTCGGCACGCCGGAACCGGCCCTGGTGCTGTACGGCGCCGCCGCCCTGGCGCGCCGCCTTGGCGTGCCGTTCCGCTCCGGCGGGTCGCTCTGCGGCTCGAAGGCGCCGGATGCGCAGGCGGCGTTCGAAAGCGCCAACACCCTGTTGCCGACCATGCTGGGCGGGGTGAACTTCGTGCTGCATGCTGCCGGCTGGCTCGAAGGCGGCCTCGTCAGCTCCTATGAGAAGTTCATCCTCGACACCGACCAGCTCGGCATGATGCAGGTGATGGCCGAGGGCATCGACCTCAGCGAGAACGGCCAGGCGATGGACGCGATCCGCCAGGTCGGCCCCGGCAGCCATTACCTCGGCTGCGACCACACCCAGCGCAATTTCGAGAACGCCTTCTACCGCTCGACCATCGCCGACAACAATTCCTACGAGCAGTGGGAGGCCGAGGGCCGGCAGGACGCCTCGCAGCGCGCCAACAAGATCTGGAAGCGGATGCTGGAGGAATACGAGGCCCCGGCGATCGACCCCGCGATCGACGAGGCGTTGCAGGACTTCATGCGCCGCAAGAAGGACAGCATGCCCGACCCCTTCACCTGACGGCGCCGGGCTCCTAGCCTGACAGCGTCTCGGCCTTGCGCAGGGCCGGGAACAGCCGCATCCACAGCAGGGCGACGACGACGGTGCCGACGCCGCCCAGGATGCCGGCGGGCACCGCGCCCAGCAGGCCGGCGACCATGCCGGATTCGAATTCGCCGAGTTGGTTCGAGGTGCCGACGAACAGCGAGTTCACCGCGCTGACCCGGCCGCGCATCGCGTCCGGCGTCAGCAGCTGGACCAGCGAGCTGCGGATGACGACGCTGACGTTGTCGGCGGCGCCGAGCACGGCGAGGGCGGCGAGCGACACTGCGATGTTGGTCGAGGCGGCGAACACCACGGTGGCGGCGCCGAACACGATCACCGCCGCGAACATCTTGCGGCCGACCGCGCGGCGCAGCGGCACCCGGGTCAGCACCGCCGACATCAGCAGCGCCCCGATCGCCGGCGCCGACCGCAGCAGGCCCAGGCCCCAGGGGCCGGTCTGCAGGATGTCATGGGCATAGATCGGCAGCAGCGCCGTCGCCCCGCCCAGCAGCACCGCGAACATGTCCAGCGAGATGCTGCCCAGGATCACCGGTCGGCTGCGGATAAAGGCGATGCCGGAGAAGACGGAGCGCAGCGTCGCGGGCTCCCGCCGTGGCACCGACCGCTCCAGCCGCATGAAGGTCATCATGCCGCCGGCGGCCAGGAAGCACACCGCGGCGACCGCGAAGGGCGCGGTGGTGCCGACGGCATAGAGCAACCCGCCGACGGATGGGCCGATGATCGTCGCCGTCTGCATGGCAGAGGAGGAGATGGCCAGCGCCCGCGGCAGGATCGCGGCCGGCACGATCGCCGGCAGCAGCGCCGCCATGGTCGGCTGCTCGAAGGCCCGGGCGGCGCCCAGCACCAGCACCGCGGCGAAGACGCCGGGCACCGTGAGCCAGTCGTCGTAGATGGCGAAGGCCAGCACCGCCAGCGTCACCCCTTCGATCAGCTGGCAGATCTGGGCGATCCGGCGGCGGTCGTACTGGTCGGCGACATGGCCGACCACCAGGGTCAGCACCACCATCGGCAGGAACTGGAACAGGCCGACCAGCCCGAGGCTGTAGGCGCTGCCTGTGCGGGCATAGACCAGCCAGCCGACCGCGACGGCCGACATCTGGTAGGCGATGGCGGACAGCACCCGCGCTGCCCAGACGATCGGGAAGGACGGGTGGTCGAGCAGCCGGTCCCGGCCGATGGCGTCAGTGCCCATGCGCGATGACCTCGGGGGAGGTGAGCATGGCCGGAAACGCCTGGGGGACGGCGGCCGAACTCGAAGGACGGAAGCGGGGTTGCCGGGGCCGTGGGGGGCAGCCGCCGACAGACCCGGCGATAGCGCATTTCGGCGGCGGCGGAAAGTCCGGCGGCGTGTCTGTCATCGATGCGTAACAAAATGTCTTTGCAAATGATTTTCCTTGTCGAGGCTTCGGCGCTGGCGCAGAGTGCCGACCCTGCAGGTCGGAGAACGACCCGCGAGGGCCCCACCCAAAGTGGATCGCCGTCAGCCCTCGCTTTTGTGTGTTCGTCGGTTTGGTGCCCGGTCCCCCCCGGCGCCGATTGCGGTTCACCAGGTTCCGTCGCGACGCCGGCGGACATGCAGAGGTTGGTCTTCACCTGCTGAACAATACCGGCACGACGTGGATCCCGGTCCGCAGGATGCCGCAACGATAAAAGCCGCTGGAGGAATCGCCATGGCTGGTCAGCACCGCAGGCGTCCCAGGACGAGTCCGGCCCCGCTTCGGGCGGACGATCATACGGTTTCCCCTGTTTCGCCGCCGGCTGCGAATGATGCCGTTGCCCCGGTTCCGGCGATGGAGATCAGGGATATGGATCTTTTGGCCAAACCTCTCGACCCGCCGGCGGCCCGCCGGTCCTGCGTCCAGACCGCACTGCGCGCGGAGATCCTATGCCGCGGGATGCGCCTGTCGCACGCCGAATTCACCCGGCGCTATGGGCCGCCCACCGCGATCTTGCGCAACTGTGCCCCTGCGGTCGCACGCTCGGACGGCGACAAGGCCTGACTGGCTGGCAAAGGCCGGTTTGCTCTGGCAATCCCTAGAGCACGCCGGCCTTCAGCCCTGCCAGCACCAGGCGCAGCACGCGCTGGAGGCCCTCTGGGTCGATCCGGCCGGCGTTCATGCGCATGTGATAGGGGTGGTGGAACGCCTGGGTGGCGTGCAGCACGGCTGCCGCCGCCGGCTCGACCTCCGCGACCCGGAACACGCCCTGGACGACGCCATCGCGGATGATGGTGGCGAGTTGGCGCCGCATCTCGGCGAGATGGGCGTCGACCACCGTCCGTGCTTGGCTGGACAGGCGGTGATAGGTCTCGAACAGCTCCGGGTCGTCCTGCACCCGGCGCCGCTTGTCCTCGGACAGGGCCAGCGCCCACTGCTCCAGCCGCTGCTCCGCTGGCCCGTCGCCATCGGCGATGATCGCCAGCGGGTCACTGACCGTCTTCAGCCAGCGTGCCATCACCGCATCCTGCAGATCCGCCTTGCTGGCGAAATGCCGGTAGACATTGCCGTGGCTCATGCCCAGCGCCCGGGCGATGTCGCTGACGGTGGTCTTGCCCGGCCCGAACCGGCGCAGCAGCGTCTCGGCGCTTTCCAGGATGCGGTCGCGGGTGTCGGGCACTGTGTCCATTGCACGGGTTGTACCGCGTTCGCGTGATCGCGTCTCCGGGCATGCGGCGGCCGACAGCTGTGGCATACCGCCGGCTTCGGTGCTACCGGGGAAGCGGACATGGTGGCGGCGAGGACGGGCATGCGTTGGGAGGGGCGGACGGTGACGGCGCGGGCCTGGGTTCGGCTGCCGTCGGGCAAGCGGCTGGACCTGCTCAATCCGACACCGTTCGACTGGGACGACCGCGACCTGGCGCTCGGCCTGGCCCGGACCTATCGCTGGGGTGGGCACTCGGCGTGGCCGATGCCGCTGTCGGTGGCGCAGCATTCCCTGGCGGTGCTGGCCCTGTGCCGCGCCTGGGCGCCGGCGCCGCTGTCGCCGCTGGCCGAGCTGCGCGAACTGCTGCACGACGCCGATGAAGGGCTGCTCGGCTTCGATCCGCTGTCGGTGATCAAGCCGTTCCTGGGCCAGGAGTTCCGCGACCTGACCATGCGGCTGGAGGATGCGGTGTTCCAGCGCTACGGGCTGGTGCGCTGGACCGCGGCCGAGAAGACGTTCCACAAGCGCGCCGACCGGGTGGCGGCGGCCAGCGAGGCGATCCATGTCGTCGGCTGGACCCGCGAGGAGGTCTCGAAGGTGCTGAAGATCCGGTTCCAGCCGGTCGAGGACGACCCGCTGCTGCCGGTCTATGGCGGCACGGCCTGGGAGGCTTGGCCCCCCGACCTGGCGGCGGACCGGTTCCTGGATGAGCTGCGGCGCCTCGTGGCCGAGGCGGCGCGGGCTCAGGCCTGACGCGGCGGCAGCAGCACCAGCCGCAGGGCGATCGCCAGTGCCGCCAGCGACAGCGCGCCGATCAGCACGGTGACGCCGGGCCAGCCCCAATCGGCCCAGGCGATGCCGCCGAGCGAGCCGACCACGCTTGACCCGAAATAATAGAAGAACAGATAGAGCGATGAGGCCTGGGCGCGAGCCTGCACCGCCCGGCGGCCGACCCAGCTGCTGGCCACCGAATGGGCGCCGAAGAAGCCGAAGGTCAGCACCGCGATGCCGGCGATGATCGCCCACAGCGCGTCGCTGCGGGTCAGGGCGATGCCGACCAGCATCAGCGCAATCGGCGCCCAGAACACCCGGCGGCGGCCCAGCACCCCGGCGAGATGGCCGACCCAGATCGAGGCGCCGATGCCGATGAGATAGACGATGAAGATCGCCGCCACCGCCGTCTGGCTCAGCCCGTAGGGCGGCGCCAGCAACCGGAAGCCGGTGTAGTTGTACAGGGTGACGAAGGCGCCCATCAGCAGGAAGCCTTCCAGGAACAGCCAGCGCAGCCCGGGGTCGCGCAGATGGTCGGCAAAGGCGGTCAGCAGCAGCCGCGGACGCAGCGGCCGCGGTGTGAAATGGGCCGAAGGCGGCAGGCTGCGCCAGAACAGCCAGCCGCAGACCAGGCCGCTGATTCCGACCACGCCGAGGCCGAGCCGCCACGACACCAGGTCGGTCAGGATACCGGCGATCAGCCGGCCGCCGAGGCCGCCGACGGCGCTGCCGCCGATGAACAGCCCCATGGCCAGGCCGATCGATTTCGGGTGCATCTCCTCGCTGACATAGGCCATGGCCACGGCCGGCAGACCGCTGAGCGACAGCCCCATCAGCATCCGCAGCACGAGCAGGCCATGCCAGGATGGCATCGCCGCGGCCAGGATGGTCAAGGCCGCCGAGGCGAACAGCGACGCCACCATGACCGGCTTGCGGCCCCAGCTTTCAGACAGGGCACTGGCCACCAGCATGGCGAAGGCCAGGGTGCCGGTGGTCAGCGACAGCGACAGGCTGCTTTCCGCCGCGCCGACCCGGAAGACGTCGGCGAACACCGGCATCAGCGGCTGCACGCAGTACAGCAGGGCGAAGGTGGCGAAGCCGGCTGCGAACAGCGCCAGGTTGGTGCGGTGGAACGCGGCCGTGCCGTGCTCGATATAGGCGACGACATCCTCGGCCGCGATGGTGGCGGCGGAGGGCAGGGCGGCCGACGGTCCGGCCCCGGACAGGGGAAGCGCCGTCATGCTGGCAGATGGGGTCACGGGAACACGCCTCCGGCCGGACCAGAGGGATGGGGTCCGGCACACTCAAAAGATGGCGTCGCAGATTGATAGTGTCCAATATGTAAAACAGCATATTTAATAGCTTGTGCGAATGATCCGATGGAACTCCGGCACCTCCGCTACGTCGTGGCCCTGGCTGAGGAGCTGCATTTCAGCCGGGCGGCGGCCCGGCTCGGCATCTCGCAGCCACCCCTGAGCCAGCAGATCCAGGCGCTGGAGGAAGAACTCGGCGCCCGGCTGTTCGAACGGACCAACCGCCGGGTAGCGCTCACCGAGGTCGGCCGGCTGTTCCTGGACCAGGCGCGGTCGGTGCTGGCCGGGGCGGAGCGGGCGATGGAGGTGGCACGCCGGGCCCAGCGCGGCGAGATCGGCCAGATCCGCATCGCCTTCACCGCCTCGGCCCCCTTCACCACGCTGATCCCGCAGGCGATCTTCGCCTTCCGCCAAGCCTATCCCGATGTACACCTGGAATTGCAGGAGATGGCGACGCGGCAGCAGATCGAGGCGCTGGCCGAACGGCGGCTGCAGATCGGCTTCCTGCGCAACCCGACCTTCCCGCCGGTGCCGGAAGAGCTGGCGGTGCGCGAGCTGTTCCGCGACCCGCTGGTGGCCGCACTGCGCGCCGACCACCCGCTGGCCGCCGGCGCACCGGGCCCGATGCCGCTGTCCGACCTCGCCGCCGAATCCTTCGTCTGCTACCCGCGCGACGCCGGCACCAGCCTGTACGGCCAGATGATCAGCCTGTGCCGCGCCGCGGGATTCAATCCCCGGATCGGGCAGGAGGCGCGCGAGATCTCGACCATCGTCGGGCTGGTCGCGGCCGGACTTGGAGTCGCGCTGCTGCCGGCTTCGCTGCAGCGCATCCAGGTCGACGGCGTGGTGTTCCGGCGGCTGAGCGACACCGGCGCGGTGACCACGATGTGGCTGACTTGGCGACATGACGAGACTTCGCCGGCGGCGCGAGCCTTCATCGACACGGCCGCCCGCATCGCCCCGCCGGCCGAGGCCGGACCGGTTCATAGCGGCAGCCGCTAGATGTAGCCGGGGGTCATCGCCAGCCGGCCACAATTAGTATGAATTTTCGAAGTCGCCCGTTCTTTTCGCTGGTGCAGCAAGATCGTTGGTGAGACGCTTATCCTTGGCGACGAGATTTCCGTCGTCAGTGATCGGAAAGGCGACATGCGACGGGCACCAGCCTGGCATCACCATCCGCTTCCCGGCTCTGGCCTGGGCCAGACTCAGCATCGACATTCGTTCGAACGCCCCCTCGCAGGGGCGTTTGTCGTTTGTGGTCGCCCGCTTCCGATCCGTGACCTGTCCTGTTCCACCCGACCCGAAGGAGGACTCGGTAAATGAGAGCTCCCTGTGAAGGAGGCGGTGCCTGGGATCCGCTCTTCGAGGATACACGCGAGAGCAAAGGACGACGTATCATGGCCAAACGCAGCGTTTCCACCGCCCGTATCGTCCCGATCAGCGAGGGGTATGACGATGATTTCCGGGAGCAGAGCTACCTGAAGACGGTCAAGCCGCGGACCGCCAATCAGGAGGTTCTGATGAAGGCGATCGAAGCGCATGCCATGACCCTGGCGCTGGGGCCCGCGGGCACCGGCAAGACCTATCTCGCCGTGTCCAAGGCTGTCGAAGCACTCAACGCCGAACGCGTCAGCCGGATCGTGATCACCCGGCCGGTGGTGGAGGCAGGGGAAAGCCTCGGCTACCTGCCCGGCGACATCAACGAGAAGATGGACCCCTGGATGCGTCCGATCTACGACGCGCTGTCCGACCGTCTGGGCGCCAAGCAGGTACGCCAGATGACCAAGGAAGGCATCGTCGAGATCGCGCCGCTGGCCTATATGCGCGGCCGCACCATCTCGCGCAGCTTCGTCATCGTCGACGAGGCGCAGAACATGACCTTCCAGCAACTCAAGATGCTGCTGACCCGCCTGGGCTGGCATTCGACCATGGTCATCACCGGCGACCCCGACCAGACCGACCTGCTGCCCGGCCTGTCCGGGCTGGAGGAAGCAGCGAAGCGGCTCCTGCCGCTGGATGCCGTCGCCGTCGTCCGGCTGACCACCCAGGACATCGTGCGCCACCCGCTGGTGGCGGCGATGATGCCGCTGCTGGCCTGACCCGAAGCCGGCCGGTCCGCACGGGACCGGACGGCCGTTCGGCGGTTTCGGATTCTTTCAGCCAGCATTTTCTCAGCCGGCATATTGAAGCTACAGTCACTGTAGCTCCCATCTCCGCCTCATGTGTGGGCCGTGCCGGTGCGGTGCCGGCCAGGGCCACGCCCTGATAACATCGCCACCGGGCGTGTCGATCGAGGGGGAGATAGAATCATGAGCGGCAATCACGGCGCCGGCAGCAACGAGCGCAGCCTGTGGATCGCGCTGGCGCCGACCGCGATCTTCATGGTGGCGGAAATCGCCGGCGGCCTGTTCACCGGCAGCCTGGCGCTGATCTCGGACGCCGCGCATATGGCGACCGATGTCATCGGCCTTTCGATCGCGATCGTGGCGATCCGGATCGGCCGCCGGCCACCGGATGCGCGCCGCAGCTTCGGCTATGAGCGTTTCGAGATCCTGGCGGCGGCGTTCAACGCCCTGCTGCTGTTCGGCGTTGCCCTCTACATCCTATATGAAGCCTGGCGCCGGCTGAACGAGCCGGCGGAGGTCAATTCCACCGTGATGCTGGTGATCGCCGGGCTGGGCCTGGTCGTGAACCTGTTCGCGGTCTGGATGCTGCGGTCGCGGCAGGCCAACAGCCTGAACGTCAAGGGCGCCTATTTCGAGGTGCTGAGCGACCTGCTCGGGTCGGTCGGCGTCATTGCGGCGGCGATCATCATCCGCCTGACCGGCTGGGAATGGGTGGATTCGCTGATCGCCGTGGCCATCGGCTTCTGGGTGCTGCCGCGAACCTGGACCCTGCTGCGGCAGAGCGTGAACATCCTGCTCGAAGGCGTGCCCGACGGCATCGACCCGGCGGCGGTGCATGGCGCGTTGCGGGACCTGCCCGGGGTTACCGACGTCCACGACCTGCATGTCTGGGCGCTGACCGGCGGCCGGGTGTCACTGACCGCCCATCTGGTGGTGCCGGGGGACGCCGCGGCGATCTCCCCACTGCTGGACCAGGCCCGCGGCATGCTGCACGACCGATTCGACATCGGCCATGTCACGCTGCAATGCGAGCCCGTGCCCTGCGCCGACGCGGCCGCCGGCCACCGCTTCCTCTGAGGCCGCGGCGCGGAACCATCCTTGCTTGAATCCCATTTTTCAGGCGGGGCCGGCGACACGGGCCGGCCTTGCCGCAGCGGAAAGGGAAGACAGAAGATGGCGATCACTGGACGCAAGACGACGCGCCGCAAGACCGAGGCGCCGGACACCCGGACCGTCGATCCCGAGGTGCCGTTCGAGGAGGTTCCGACCGACGCGGCGGCATCTGCCGTCGACGAAGCACGGATCCGCAACCGGGCGCATGAGATCTGGCTGGAGGAAGGGCGGCCCGACGGTCAGGCGGCCGAGCATTGGCATCAGGCGGAACAGGAGCTCCGCAGCCGCGCCGGATAGCATCGCGGGCCAAAAGAAAGGGCAGGTCCAATGCCTGCCCCGACTTCTGCCGCGGTGTCGTCAGTGTGTCCGCTGTCCCGACAGGCCGCCCTTGCGTCCGGCTTCCGCCGCCCGTTCCCGGTCGTTGGCGAAATTGCCGCCGCTCTCCTGGCCGCCTTTCCGCCCTGCCGCGGCAGCGCGCTGCGGATCGTTCTTGAAGTTGCCGCCGCTCTGCTGGCCGCCCTTTCGTCCCGCCTCGGATGCGCGGGCCGGGTCATGGGCAAAATTGCCGCCGCTCATCTGTCCGCCTTTTCGACCGGCTTCCGCGGCTCGTTCCCGGTTGTGGGCGAAGTTTCCGGCGCCGCCGCGGTGTTGGGTCTGGCTGTTCGCCATAGTCCAAAGCTCCCTTGCTGTGGGCTCACTTCAAGGGAATAGAGTGCGAAGGGACGCGGTTCCCAGTGAAAAATCCTTAATTTTCAGCCGATTCGATGGGCTTCGCTTGGCTTGATCGGGTTGCATGCGACGTCGCGATGGATGCCGGGCCGGGGCGGATCTAAGCTGGCCATGCCTTGTCCTGCGGTGGTGATTCAGATGCGATCCCGGCCCTCATCCCGTCTCCTGCTGATCGATTCCACCGGCCGCGTGCTGCTGTTCAAATTCGTCCACACCAGCGGCGCCCTGGCTGGTCGGCAATATTGGGCGACGCCGGGCGGCGGGGTTGAGGAGGGGGAGACGTTCGAGCAGGCCGCGATCCGCGAACTGGCCGAGGAAACCGGTGTGCGAGTCGCGGATGTCGGCCGGGAGGTCGGGCGCCGGCTGTTCGAACTGCAGCTGACGGACGGAGAAATCGTGCTGGCCGACGAGCGTTTTTTCGCGGTTTGCGCGACAGACGTCGAGATCTCCCGCGATGGCTGGTCGGAAGCCGAGCGTGAGGTGATGGCCGATCACCGCTGGTGGTCGGCGGAGGCGCTGGCGCAGACCGCCGAGCTGGTCTACCCCGAGAATATTCCCGATCTGCTCCGTGCCGCAGCCGACAGGCGGGGCTAGAACATCGTGTTCGGGTTCGCCGCGGTTTCCGGCACGGGCTGGATCACATCCCAATGCTCGACGATCTTGCCGTCGGCGACGCGGAAGATGTCGACGATGGCGCGGCCGCGGTCGTCCGGCCCGCTGGTCGACAGCACATGCAGTGCCACGAGGTCGCCTTCGGCGATGACCTGCTTGATCGCGCTGGTGGCCTGCGGCGCCTGCTGGAACCGCGTGCTGAGGAAGCGGATGGTGGCGGCCGCCCCGTCGGGCACGCCCGGATTGTGCTGGGTGTAGGTCGGGCCGACATAGCGGTCGAACGCCTCCTGCACCCGATGCTGTACGAAGGCCATGCGGTAGAATTCCACGACCATGGCTTTCGCGTCCGGTGCTTTCGCCCGGGCCCGCATCGTGGGGAAGGCCGCGGCAGCGATGGCGGCAGCCCCGGCGACGAGGCTGCGGCGGGCAAGCGGAAGCGACATGACGTCTCCTGCGATGCGCGGAATGGACGCGGTTCCGATCCGATGGTCGGTTACGATAAGATACCGGCGACGCCATGGTGGCCCCGGGGCGCCCGGGCCTGCAAGACGGGTTCGTGGCGTTACCTGGTGACGCCGACGTCACCAGGGCCGGACACAGGAGACAGGAGCAGATCGATGGTGGCGCGCAAGATGGTGGATGGGGCTTTCCATCCCTGTCCGATCCGCGATGTGCTGGACCGGGTCGGTGATCGCTGGAGCTTGCTGGTGCTGCGGACGCTGGCGCCGGGGATGATGCGCTTCACCGTGCTCAAGCGCGCGATCGGCGACATCTCCCAGCGCATGCTGGCGCAGACGCTGCGCCGGCTGGAACAGGACGGGCTGGTGTCGCGCACCGTCCATCCGACCGTTCCGCCGCGGGTCGATTATGCGCTGACGCCGCTGGGCGTGTCGCTGATGGAGCCGCTCGATTCCCTGGTCCGCTGGGCCGACACGCATCATGGCCAGATCCGCGCCACGCGGATGGCCTATGTGCCGCCGACGGCCGAGGCGGCGTAGCCGGCCGTCAGGTGATCGGTGCCTGCGCCACCTGCTCGAGCGCCGCGGCATCCAGCATCTGCAGCCGCCGGCTCTTGATCCGGAACAGCCCGTCGCGCTGCAGGTGCTTCAGCGTCCGGTTGGCGTGGACCAGCGAGATGCCGAGCGCATCGGCGATGTGCTGCTGGGTGATCGGGAAGGCGATGCTGCCGCCGCGCTTCATGTCCCGCGCCTCGGCCCGGTTGTGGATGTCGAGGATCAGCGCCGCCACCCGCTCCAGCGCCGTGCGCTGGCCGATCGACAGCAGCTGCTCTTCCATCTGGCGCTTCTGGTCGGCGGCAAGTGCTGCGAAGCGGAAGGCGATGTCGGGCTGGGTCTCGTACAGGTCGGCGATGTCGCGATAGGCGACAACGCAGAGCGAGATGTCGGTGACGGCTTCGATCGAGGTGACCGCGCTCTCGAAGAACTGGGCCTGGAAGCCGATCACGTCGCCCGGCAGGATGAAGGACAGGATCTGGCGGCGGCCGTCCTGCAGCTCCTTGTACCGGATCGCCCAGCCGGAGGTGACGCTGTAGAGCGGCGGGTTGAGATCCCCTTCCAGCATGATGGTGTCGCCGGCGGCGAAGGCGACATCCTCGACCCGGCGCTGCTGGATGTAGTCGAGCAGCTCGGGGTCGAGAATCCTGAGCTGCGGCGCATCGGTGTCGACCTTCGCGGTCACATCATGGGGAGACATGGGCAGGATGGCTCCGGTGCTGCGGACGGTTGTCTGTGGCCTGATCAACGTCGCAAGCGGCTTCGGTGTTCCGTCTCGCTGCGGCGCGGCTCGAGACGGCGGGTTCGCTCGCTTGACACCGTAAAATCGATCGTCGCATGATGAAATAATTATCGCTTCGGAAAATTTTTTGCGATCGCTTGGTCATGACTCGGCGATCGCCAAAAAACAGGGAGAGGCCATGTCGATCTCGACGCGGGCGCTGGCCGTGGCGGTCCTTGCCGCCATCGCGGCTGTCGGTTCTCCGGCCATTGCCAAGACGCTGGTCTATTGCTCCGAAGCCAGCCCGGAGAGCTTTAACCCGATGTTCGCCAGCGCGGATTCCACCATGGATGCGGTGGCGCGGACGATCTATGACCGGTTGGTCCGGTTCAAGCCGGGCACCACCGAGGTCATCCCCTCCCTGGCCGAGCGCTGGGACATCTCCGATGACGGCCGCATCTACACCTTCCACCTGCGCCCGGGCGTGAAGTTCGAGGCCAATGCCGCCTTCACCCCGACCCGGGCGCTGACCGCGGACGATGTGGTCTATTCCTTCGACCGGCAATGGCAGGCCGACAATCCGTTCCATGCCCTGGGCGGGTCCAGCTACGAGTATTTCGAGGCGCTGGGCCTGGGTGGCATGCTGCAGTCGATCGACAAGGTCGACGACCTGACCGTCCGCTTCACCTTGAAGGTGCCGAACGCCACTTTCCTGGCCACCATCGCGCTCGACTTCGCCTCGATCCAGTCGCTGGAGATGGCGCAGGCCATGGTGGCCAAGGGCACGCCGGAGGTGCTGGACCAGACGCCGGTCGGCACCGGCCCCTTCGTGCTGCAGGCCTATGAGCCGGATTCCCGCATCCGCTACAAGGCCAACCCCGATTATTGGGACGGCAAGCCGCCGATCGACACGCTGGTCTTCGACATCGTGCCGGACGCGACGGTGCGGGTGTCCAAGCTGCTGGCCGGGGAATGCCAGATCACCACCCAGCCGCTGGCCACGGCACTGCCGCAGCTGAAGCAGGACCCGGATATCACGGTGCTGCAACGGCCGGGCGACAATCTCGGCTATCTCGGCTTCAACCTGGACAAGAAGCCGCTCGGTGACGTCCGGGTGCGGCGGGCCCTGGCGATGGCGATCAATCGGCAGGCGATCGTCGAGGCGGTGTACCAGGGCGCCGGCACGCTGGTGAATTCGGCCCTGTCGCCGGTCGAATGGGGCGCGGCCAGGGACCTGAAGGGCTACGCCTACGACCCCAAGGCGGCCAAGGCGCTGCTGGCCGAGGCCGGCTATCCCGACGGCTTCTCGCTGTCGCTGTGGGCGATGCCGGTATCGCGGCCCTACAACCCCGACGCCCGGCGGATGGCGGAGCTGATCCAGGCCGACTGGGCGGCGGTCGGGGTGAAGGCCGAGATCGTCAGCATGGAATGGGGCGCCTATCTCAACCGCACCCAGGCGGGCGAACATGATGCGCTGCTGCTGGGCGGCACCAGCGACAACGGCGATCCCGACAACACCCTGACCTTCGTCCTGGCCTGCGGCGACCAGAACCGCATGCGCTGGTGCGACAAGCCGTTCAACGCCCTGCTGGACCAAGCCCGCAGCACCACCGACCAGACCAAGCGGACAGCGCTCTACGTCAAGGCGCAGCAGATCGTGGAAGACCAGGTGCCGCTGATCCCGATCGCCAGTTCGATCGTCTCGATGCCGATCCGCAAGGGTGTGCTGAATTATGTGCTCGACCCGTTCGGGCGGCAGGACTTCGCCAAGGTCGATCTGGCGGACTAGCCGGGCAGGGAGAAGCGGCATGGCAAGGGATGTGACAACGGCGATCGAGGACATTCTCGACGCCTTCGTGGCGAAGGGCATTGTCGGCGCCTCGGTTGCGGTGGTGAGGTCCGGCGAGGTGCCGCTGACGGTCTGTGCCGGCCTGGCCGACCGGGAGCGGGGCGTCGCGGTCGAGCCGCACCATCTGTTCAAGAACGGCAGCTGCACCAAGACCTTCGTCGCGGCCACGCTGATGCGCCTGGCCGCGGCCGGGCGGGTGGCGCTGGACCGGCCCGTGGCGGAGTGGTTCCCGGATCTGCCGCAGGGCGACCGGATCCAGGTGCGCCAGCTGATCAACCACCGCAGTGGCCTGCCGGAATTCGAATTCGACATCCCGATGATGCCCGGCCGGGTCTGGGCGCCGCAGGAGATCGTCGACCTCGCCTTCCGGGTGCGGCCGCAGGAGGACCCGGGGCAGCGCTGCTCCTACAGCAACACCGGTTATGTCCTGGCCGGCATGCTGATCGAACGGCTGACCGGCGGCCCACTGGCGGCCGAGGTCCGGCGCCAGGTGCTGGAGCCGCTCGGCCTGGCGGACAGCTTCTCGGCCGCCGGCGAGGCCTTCCCGGAAGACCGGCTGGTGCGTGGCTACTACCATCGGCCGCCGCCGCCGCCCGGTGCCCCCCTGTCGCTGGAGCAGGGCGGCGAGATGTGGAACATGAACGGCGTGCTCGATTATTCCGACGCACTGCAGGATTCGACCGCGCTGTTCCCGTTCTCCGAGGCCTATGCCGCCGGCGACATGGTGGCGACGCCGCGGGACATGGCGCTGTTCCTCGACGGGCTGTTCGGCGGCCGGCTGTTCGGCCTGGACTGGCTGCGGCAGATGGCGGAAGATCGCTGGCCGGTCGGCTTCCCCGGCACGCGGATGCGTGAATCCGGGGCGGGGCTGTTCCTCTCCGCCTATGCCGGGCGGACAACCCTCGGCCACCAGGGCAGCCTGCCGGGCTATGTCTCGGTCATGCAGCATGATCCGGAGACCGGCATCAGTGCGGCGCTGGTGACCAACACCGGCTCGGGCAACCGGCTCAGCTTCCAGGCCTCGGGTCTGCACGAGGCGTTCGACCGCATCCTGGCGGCCGCATCGGCCTGAACCGCAGGATGGGCGTGAAGGGCTGGGGCGCCGAAGCCCTTTTCCCGTGGGACCTAATCGTCTTAGACTGAACCCACCGACCCGGATTGCCGGGCCATGGACACCCGGCCGCCCGGCCATCGCCGGCGGCGGACACCCAGACGGAACGAGATCATGGACTATACGAGACTGGGCCGGACCGGCCTTGAAGTGTCGCGTCTTTGCCTCGGCTGCATGAGCTACGGCGAGCCCGGCCGCGGCAACCATGCCTGGTCGCTGGGCGAGGCGGAAAGCCGTCCCTTCATCCGCAAGGCGCTGGACCTCGGCGTCAATTTCTTCGACACGGCGAATGTCTACTCGGATGGCAGCAGTGAGGAGATCGTCGGCCGGGCGCTGAAGGACTTCGCCCCGCGCGACGAGATCGTGCTGGCCACCAAGGTGCACGGCCGGATGCGGCCGGGGCCGAACGGGGCCGGCCTGTCGCGCAAGGCGATCCTGGGCGAGATCGACGCCAGCCTGCGCCGCCTCGGTACTGATTATGTCGACCTGTACCAGATCCATCGCTGGGACCCGGCGACGCCGATCGAGGAGACGCTGGAGGCGCTGCACGACGTGGTGAAGGCGGGCAAGGCCCGCTATGTCGGCGCCTCGTCGATGTATGCTTGGCAGTTCGCCAAGGCGCTGCACCTGGCTGACCGGCACGGCTGGACCCGCTTCTCGACCATGCAGAACTACGTGAACCTGCTGTATCGTGAGGAGGAGCGCGAGATGCTGCCGCTGTGCCAGGCGGAGGGCATCGGCGTGATCCCGTGGAGCCCGCTGGCCCGCGGCCGCCTTACGCGGGATTGGGACGAAACCAGCGCGCGGTCGGAGACCGACGTCTTCGGCAAGACGCTCTATGCCGCGACGGCCGAGGCCGACCGCAAGGTGGTGGAGGCGGTGGCGGAGGTCGCCCGGGCCCGCGGCGTGCCACGGGCGCAGGTGGCCCTGGCGTGGCTGATGCAGAAGCCCGGCATCACCGCGCCGATCGTCGGCGCCACCAAGGTCGAGCATCTCGACGACGCCGTGGCCGCCCTGGCGCTCGGCCTGACGGCGGAGGAGATCGCGACGCTGGAAGCGCCCTATGTGCCGCACCAGGTGACCGGCTTCGCCTGAGGCAGCCGACGAGGAAGGCCGCATCGGATTGACCCCGCGGCGGCGGCGGGGCTATGTCGGGGCGGGGCGATCGGGCCCCGCCGGAACCGTCGGAGCCCCCATGCCGCGTCGCCTGCCGCTCGCCCTCGTCCTGCTCGTCGCCGCCTGCTCCACCCAGCCGGGAGGGCTCGGGCCGCGCACGGGCTACCAGCCGCAGACCAGCGCGCATCTGACCGGGGCGGTCGCCGTCAACACGATGAACTTCCGGCCGCGCACCGGCGTCGCGCCGCAAAGCAGCGTGCAGGACGTGCCGGGCTATGTCACCGGGGCGCTGAAGGCGGAGTTGCGCCGCGCCGGCGCCCGGCTGGATTCCAGCCGCTGCATCCTCGACGGCACCATCCGCGACTTCAATGTTGAGCGGGCAGGGGCGGAGGAGCATTACGGCCTCGACATCCGCTATGTCCTGACCGTCGGCAACGACATCCCGTTCGACCAGGCGATCGGCACCACCTTCACCGTGCCGCGCGGCCAGTCGGTCGACCAGGCGGTCGACGCCGGGATCGCCAAGAACCTCAACATCCTGCTGAAGGACGACTGGTTCCAGACCCTGCTGGTGCGCGAGTGCAACGGCCGCAGCTAGGACCGGTTCGAGAGGGGTGGCCTGCCCGTGGCCACCCCACCAATTCCCTTTGGTATCACTTATAGAACACCTATATTGACCCCTCGGATCGGGACAAACCCGCTCGCGTGACCAGACAGGGGGACGGGATGGGATCCTTCGTTCGGGGCTGCCTCGCCGCGATGATCGTGATCGCGGCGCCGCTGCTGGCCCGGGCCGATGCTGTGTCGGAAACGCGGGGGCCGAACGGCGAGACGCCGGTCGACTACAGGGAGATCGTCCTGTCCGACCAGGAGAAGGCCGAGGTCCGGCAGGGCGGCTACAAGGCCGCCATCCTGATGCACACCACGTCGGACTTCTCCAACGCCCTCGAGGCCGGCGCCAAATCCGTGTTCGAGGAGCTGAATATCCGGCTGGTGGTCACCACCGATGCGGAGATGGATCCGTCCAAGCAGCGCACCGATGTCGAAACCGCGATGGCGATGCAGCCCGACCTGCTGATCGCGCTGGTGATCGACCCGGTATCCGGCGCCGTGGCGTTCCGCCCGGCGGTCGCGGCCGGGATGAAGCTGGTCTTCGTCAGCAACCTGCCCAACGGCTTCGAGCACGGCCGGGACTATGCCGGCATCGTCACCGACGACCTGTTCGGCATGGGCCGGGCGATGGCCGAGATGATGGCCGACGGCCTGGGCGGGCAGGGCAAGGTCGCCCTGATCTATCACGACGCCAACTACTACGTGACCAACCAGCGCGACCGGGCTGTCAAGGCCGTGCTGGCCGAACGCTACCCCGGCATCGAGATCGTCGCGGAGAAGGGCATCGCCAATCCGGAGGATGGCGAGGCCGTCGCTTCGGCGATCCTGACGCAGCACCCCGATATCCGTGCGATCTATGCCCCGTGGGATGCGATCGCCGAAGGCGTGGTCGCCGCGGCGCGGGCCGCCGGGCGCCGCGACTTGCAGGTCTATACGATGGATCTCGGCGCGGCCAATGCGGTGGACCTGGTCAAGGGCGGCAACATGGCCGGCATCGTCTCCGACCTGCCCTACGAGATCGGCCGGACGCTGGCCCGGATCGGCGCCAAGAGCCTGCTGAAGGAGGACACGCCGTCGTTCGTGATCGTGCCGGCGACCAAGATCACGCGCCTGAATATCGCCGGGAAGTGGCGGGAGATCCTGAACCGGGACGCCCCGCAGGAAGTCCTCGACGCCCTGAACTGACCGCTATTCGATCGGACCGGCGGCCGGACCGCCCGCGCAGGATTGAGACACGATGCAGCCACTCGCCATCGACGCCGTCGGGCTCCGCAAGAGCTTCGACGGCACCGTGGTCCTCGACGGGGTCGATTTCAGCCTTCGCCGCGGCAGCGTCCATGCGGTGGTCGGCCAGAACGGCGCCGGCAAATCGACCCTGATGAAGCTGCTGAACGGCTTCCATCCGCGTGATGGCGGCCTGATCCATGTCGACGGCACGCCGCGGCAGTTCCGGTCGACGGCGGATGCCCGGGAGGCCGGCATCGCCATGGTCTACCAGGATCTGAGCCTGATCCCGAGCATGACGGTGGCAGAGAACGTCTTCCTGGGCCGCACCGGCGCCAGGCGCAGCAGCTTCTACGACGCGCGTGCCGCCGCCGCCATGGCAGGCGAGATGCTGGAGGCGATCGGCGTCGGCATCGACATCGCGGCCGAGCAGCCGGTCGAGGATCTGAGCCCCGGCCAGCAGCAGCTGGTCGAGATCGCCAAGGCCCTGGCCAGCGATGCCACGACCCTGATCCTTGACGAGCCCACCGCGTCGCTGGCGCACACCGAGATCCGCATCCTGTTCAACGTGATCCGCCGCCTGAAGGCGCGCGGTATCGCCATCGTCTACATCACCCATTATCTCAAGGACGTCTTCGAGATCTGCGACGAGGTCACCGTGCTGCGCGGCGGCCGGACCGTCTACCGTGCGGCGACGGCGGAGAGCGACCTCAAGACCGTGGTCCGCGAGATGCTGGGCCAGGAGCCCGGCCAGCGCCTCGGCTGGCAGCGGGCGCGGCCGGACACCGGGCTGTCATCCCCGCCCATCCTGGAGGCGCGTCGGGTCAGCACCGATGCGGTCGACAACATCTCGCTGAGCGTGCATGCCGGCGAGGTGGTGGGGCTGGCCGGCCTGCTGGGCAGCGGCCGGACCGAGATCCTCAAGGCGCTGTTCGGGCTGGACCCGGTGCGCAGCGGGGAGATCCTGATGGACGGCCGGCCGATCAAGCTGGCCGGGCCGCAGAGCGCGATCGAGCAGGGCATATACCTGGTGCCGGAGGATCGGCGCGGCCAGGGCCTGGTGCTGGACTTTTCGGTCGAGGACAATGTGCTGATGTCGGTGCTGGACAGCCTCAGCCGCGGCCTGCTGCTGGACCGCCAGCGGGGACGCGTCATCACCGAGGGCTTCATCGAGCGCCTGCGGGTCAAGACCGCCGGGTCGGACCAGCCGGTGCGCTATCTCTCCGGCGGCAACCAGCAGAAGATCGTCATCGCGAAATGCCTGAGCAGCCAGTCCAAGGTGCTGCTGCTGGACGATCCCACCTTCGGCGTCGACATCCACGCCAAATACGAGATCATGGAGATCATCCGCAACTATGTGCGGGACGGCAACGCGGCGATCTTCGTCTCTTCGGAATACTCCGAGATCGCGGCATTCTGCGACAAGACATACATCGTCAGCCGGCGTTCGATCGTCGACTGCGTCGACAATGACGGGCTGACCGAGGATATGCTCCTGCGGGCAATTCAGTGAGGGGGGATGTCGCATGCTGACGGACGTCATGGGGCGCCTGAAGGACGGAAGGCTGCCGCCGCGCTGGCGCGAATACTTCATCCATGCGGTGTTCGTCGGCATCTTCGTGTTCTTCGCGGCGACGCTGCACGACAAGGGCTTCCTGTCGGCCTTCAACCTGATGAACATCGCCCGTCAGACGGCGATGATCGCCATCATGGCGGTGGGCATGACCTTCGTGCTGTCGGCGGCGGAGATCGACCTGTCCTTCGGTGCCGTCGTCGCCCTGTCCGCCATCATCTGCGCCCTGGTGCTGCGCCACACCGGCAACATGGCGCTGGCCAGCGGTGCTGCGCTAGCGACCGGCACCCTGATCGGGGCGATCAACGGCTTCTTCGTCACCCGGGTCGGCATCCCGTCCTTCCTGGTGACGCTGGGCACCCTGGGCATCGTCACCGGCGTGGCGCGCTGGATCTCCAACCTGCAATCCATCCCGGTGGCGCATGAGACCTTCGTCTTCGTCTTCGGCGGCGGCGACATCGGCCCGGTGCCGGTGCTGTTTCTGTGGACCTTCGGCGTCGCGGCGCTCGGCGCGCTGGTGCTGAACAAGACCGCCTTCGGCAAGCAGGTGATGGCCACCGGCGGCAACAAGATCTCGGCCCTCTATTCCGGCATCCAGGTCGGCCGCATCAAGCTGCAGGTGCTGATGCTGAACGGCTTCCTGGCCGCCCTGGCCGGGATGCTCTATGCCGGCCGGCTGCAGGGCGCGCGTTACACGCTGGGCGAAAACGACCTGATGATCGTGATCGCCGCTGTCATCATAGGCGGCACCAGCCTGTTCGGGGGCAAAGGCACGGTGATCGGCTCGGTCCTCGGCGCCCTGATCATGGGCATGGTCAACAACGGCCTGATCCTGATGGGTCTGTCGGTCGACCAGCAGATGATCCTGCGCGGCGTCATCATCATCGCCGCGGTGACCCTGACCATGGGCACCATCCTGAAGACCAAGAAGATCAAGCGCTGAGCGACAGCCTCTGGCGCGCGCATGAAAACGCCCCGGCCGCAGGGCGGCCGGGGCGAGGGGAGGGATGGAGGCCTTACAGCAGGGCGTCGAAATGGCTGCCCGCTGCGTAGAGGTGAGGCTGGTTGTGCTCTGAATCGCTCGT
>NZ_JBYRFX010000352.1:0-11852 GCF_057815775.1 Inquilinus sp. | reverse complement strand
CGAAGCGTTCCAGCGGCGGCTTGTCGAAGCCGAACTGCTTTTCGATCTCGGCGATGAATTTCGGGTCCAGGCCCTGGGCGCCACGATATTTGCTGGCCGCGGCGCTGCCGCCGAGCTGGGAACTGTCGGCCCCGCGATTGTTGAGGTCGCCGCCACCGCCGCCGCTGATGCGGCTGGTGGCGTCGGTGGCGGTGCCCTGGATCTGGGCGATCATCTGCTCGACCGGGCCGCCCGGCGCGAACTGCACGATGACGAAGTTGACGACCATGATCCCGAACAGGGTCGGGATGATCAGCAGCAGGCGCCGGATGATATAGGCGAGCATCGGTCAGCCTTCTGCCCGGGACGGAGCAGGGCGACGTCGACGGGGTGCGCTATGGAACCGTGTCACCGGCGCTGCCCCCGCACGGCCTTGGGGTTCTTCTCGTCGGCCCACCAGGTGCTGGGGAAGCCGACATCGTTTTTCGGGCGTGTCTCCGGATGGCCGAACATATCCCAGTACCCGATCCGGTTGACCGGGTCCTCGTACAGGCCGATCGAGAAGAACTGCCAGGTGGCATAGCGGTCGAAGGCTTTGCAGGTGGCCGCCTTCTCGTCATAGGTGTCGGCGGCGATGATCATCTCGATCAGCTCGTCGATGACCGGGTCCTTGATCCCCTGCGAATTCTCGTCGCCCGGCCGGTCGGCGTAGCGGGAGTTCCAGCCGCCGCGCAGGGCCTCTCCCGGCGGGAAGAACGGGTAGAAGCGGGCTGGCATCAGGTCGAATTCGAAGTTGTTCACGCGATTGCGGAACTGCGGCACATCCATCAGCCGCGGTGAGGCCTGGATGCCGGCACGACGGAGATTCTCGACGAAGGGCAGAATGGTCTTCTCGGTATCCGGGTTGGTGTAGACGATCTCGAAGGCCATCACCTGACCCGTGGTGTTGGTCAGCTTGCCGTCGCGCGATTCCCAGCCGGCCTGCTTCAGCAGATCCAGCGCAGCCCGAAGATTGGCGCGGATGTTGCCATTGCCGTCCGTGGTCGGCTGCTTGAACTCGGTGCTGAAGATCTCGTCGGCTATCTTGCCGCGATAGCGCTCGAGGATCTCCAGCTCGCGGCCCTCCGGCAATCCGCTGAAAGAGAACGGGGTGTTCGGAAAATAACTGTGGATGCGACTGTAGAGGCCGTAATAATTGGTCTTCTGTGTGGTCTCAAAATCATAGAAATAGTTAAGGGCTCTCCGGACCCGGATGTCGGAGAAATACGGCCGTCGCAGGTTGAACATCATGCCGAGATAGGATTGCGGCGACGCGTCCGGGATTTCCTCCAGCTTGAGTGCGCCGGTCTGCACCGCCGGTACGGATTTGAAGCCGGTCGTCCATTGCTGGGCCGAGCCGATGGCCATGAAGTCGAACTCGCCCGATTTGAACGCCTCATACAGCACATCCTGGTCGCGATAGTACTGGTAGGTGATCTCGTCGAAATTGGCCGAGCCGATATTTTGCGGCAGGTCGTTGCCCCAATAATCCTCGACCCGCTGCAGCGTGATGGACCGCCCCGGATCGACCGACTTGATCTTGTAGGCGCCGCTGCCGAGCGGCGGCTCCATCGTCAGGCCGCCGAAGTCCCGGCTTTCCCACCAATGCTTGGGCAGGATCGGGAAACTTGCCATCGCCTTGAGCAGCTGGGGATTTTTCAGGGTCTTGGCCTTGAACCGGACTTGACGGGCGTCCAGTGCCTCGATGCTGTCCATATCGTCGTAGAAGCGGGCGCGGAACCGCAGCGCACCCTTCTCACGCAGCAACTGGTGGGTATAGGCGACATCCTCGGCGGTCATCGGATGGCCGTCATGGAAGCGCAGGCCGTCGCGCATCGTGAAGATGATCGACAGCTTGTCGTCCGAGATCACGAACGACTCCGCGGCATCCGCGTAGTAGGTGTCGAGTTCGTCGAGATTGGCGGTGATCAATGCGTCGTTCAGGCTGCCCACCCCCGCAGCCTCGGTGCCGTCGGTTGTCATGTTGTTCAGCGTGTCGAAGCTGCCGAAGACACCCAGCACCAGCTTGCCGCCCTTGGGGGCATCCGGGCGGACATAGTTCCAGTGCGGGAAGTCCTTGGGGTAGGCCGCCTTCAGGTCGAGCATCGGCAGATAGTAGGTCGGTGCGCCATAGCCGGCCTGGCCCGCGGCCGTCTGGGCGAAGGCGCGTGGCAACGGCAGGGATGCTCCCGCCACCGAGAGCATCGAACCGACCGTGAACTGGCGCCGTGTGATCATCTCTACCTCTGTCCATTGCCGCGCTGCAGCGCTGCATCTTTTGCCGGATCGATCCACCAGGTCGAGGGAAAGCCGATGCCGCTGCCGTCGCCGAACCGATAGGTCGGCTGCGTCTCCGGCAGGCCGAAGCGGTTCCAGTAGGCGACCCAGGCGTCGGTCCTGCCCCATTGCGGGATAGCATAGTTGTTCCACAGCAGGACGCGATCCAGCGCCCGGGTGGCCGCTTGCAGCGACGACAGGTCGCGGGCAGCCACCACCTTCTCGATCAGCGCATCGACCACCGGGTTGCGGATGCCGCTCAGATTGGTCGAACCGTCGATGCCGGCGGCCTCGGACCCGAAATAATTGCGCAGCTCCGCCCCCGGCGGCGGGAAGAAGGACTGGGCGAAGGTGGTGATGTCGAAGTCGAAATTCTGATAGCGCGTCTGGAACTGGGCCGAATCCACGACCCGCAGCGTCGCCTCGATGCCGATCTGGCGCAGCCGCTCGATGAAGGGCTGGGTCACCCGCTCGAAGATGTCCAGGTTGGTCAGGATCTCGAACCGCATCGGCTCGCCGGTGGCGACATTGGTCATCACCCCGTCGCGCTGTTCCCAGCCGGCCTCGTGCAGCAGGCGCAGCGCGTTGCGGATGTTGTCGCGCATGTTGCCGCTGCCGTCGGTCTTCGGCAGCGCGAAGGGCGTGTCGAACAGCGCATCCGGCACCTGGCCTCGGAATGGCTCCAGCAGGTCCTTCTCCGCCCCCTCCGGCACGCCGGTGGTGCGGAAGCCCTCGGCGTTGAAATAGCTGCCCAGCCGGTCGTACAGGCCTGAGAACAGGGTCTTGTTGACCCATTCGAAGTCGTACAGCCAGATCAGCGCCTCGCGGACCTTGGGGTCGGAGAAGGGCGGCCGGCGTAAATTGAAGAAATATCCCTGCATGCCGCGGGGATCCTCGCTGGCAATTTCGGCACGAAGGAGGCGACCATCGCGCACCGCCGGGATGTCGTAGCCGGTGGCCCAGAACAGCGAGGTGAACTCCTGCCGGAAGTCGGAATTGCCGCCCTTGAACGCCTCGAACTCGGCATCGCGGTCGCGGTAGTAGTCGTAGCGGATGCGGTCGAAGTTCCACAGGCCGCGATTCACCGGCAGGTCGCGGCCCCAATAGTCGGCCACACGCTCCCAGCTCAGCGTCCGGCCGGGATCGACCGCGGCGATGCGGTAGGGGCCACTGCCCAGCGGCGGCTCGACGGTGCCCTGGGTGATGTCGCGGCCCTCGGCGGTCCACCAGTGCTTGGGCAGGATCGGCAGCTTCGTCGCCACCTGGCCGATCGGCTTGCGTGCGTTGCGGGTGGCGAAGGTGAAGCGCACCCGCTGGCCATCCAGCGCTTCGGCGCCGGTCACGTCGCGGAAGAAGGATTTCAGGAGCGGCTCACCCTGGTCGCGCACCGTCTCCCAGCTCCACACGATATCGTCCGCGGTCACCGGCGTGCCGTCATGCCAGCGCGCCTCCGGCCGCAGGGTGAAGATCGCCCAGGAGGCGTCGTCGGCCACCGTCACAGTCTGCGCCAGCAGGCCGTAGGCCACGCCGAGTTCGTCCTGGCTCTCGACCATCAGCGAATCGTAGAGCAGCGGTAGCGACCGCGGCGGCTGGCCCGCCAGCGGGATCAGGTTCAGCGTGTCGAAGCTGCCGACCGAACTGAGCACCAGGGTGCCACCCTTGGGGGCGGCGGGGTCGGCATAGTCGAAATGGCTGAAATCCGCCGGGTATTTCGGCTGTCCGAACAGCGCCAGGGCAGGGCTCGCCGCCGGCTCCTCCGCCACGGCCGCAACGGGTGCGGCGCAGGCGAAGGCGATCAGCAGGGCGACGACGATGTGCATGACACTCCCGGGCCGGTCTGCCGGCGGATTCGGGGCGCCGGTCGATGGAGTCTAGGGAATCTCACGGCATCGAATAAAGCCAGACATAAACAAAAACGGGACCGCGTTCGGCGGTCCCGTTCTGGTTTCGAATCCGCTGCGGCGATCAGCCGCCGCTCGTCGGGGCCGGCGCCGCGGGGGCAGCTCCACCGGCCGGGGCAGCCGGGGCTGCACCACCCGCAGGGGCCGCGGGAGCGGCTCCGCCAGCAGGGGCGGCGGGCGCCGCATCGGCGCTCGGCAGCGGCTCCGGCGTGTCGGCGTTGGTGCGCAGCCAGGCGATCAGGTCCGCACGGTCCTTTTCGCTCTTCATGCCGGCGTAGGTCATGGTGGTGCCGGGGATGTGCGCCTTCGGACCGGCCAGGAACTCATTCAGTTCCTCATAGGTCCAGTGGTCGCCTTCCTCGTGCTTCTTCTTGATCGCGGCCGAGTAGTTGAAGTCGTCCTTGTGGCCCATCGGCGCACCGACGAGGCCCCACTGGTTCGGGCCGACCTTGTTGGCGCCGCCCTTGTCGAAGGTGTGGCAGGCGGCGCAGGCCTTCGAAAGCGCCTGGCCCTTGGCCGGATCTGCGGCGGCCAGCAGCGGGGCGATCGGCGGGATCGCGGCGGCGGCGGGTGCCGCGGCCGACGACGAAGCGCTGGCGACCGCGCTGGTGTCGACCTTGAAGGTGTTTTCCTTGAGCGGCTCGGGCGAGACCAACATATCGGCCACGATGCCGGTCGCCATGCCGATAATGCCGGCCAGCAGGACGGCGGCGAAAATCTTATTGAATTCCATGCCGGATCTCACTCCGAAGCGACTGCAGCCCAGCCGAACACACGACACCGCCGGAACTGGCGATTCCGACGGGCGGGTCCGGGGGTCTTGTAGAGGCGTTCCAATCGGTCTGGCAAGGGGCGATGTCCTGCTGCGGTGCAACGATTGCCGCCGCGCCCGGTCTTGACGGCGCTGCGGCAAGGGAGGATGACGCGAACATCATGATTGCTTCGAATCCCGTCGTCGTCATTCCGGCCCGCCTGGCCGCGACCCGCCTGCCGAACAAGCCGCTCGCCGACATCCATGGCGAACCGATGATCGTCCATGTCTGGCGCCGGTCGGTGGCGGCGAATCTCGGCCCGGTGATCGTGGCCTGCGGCGACCGGCCGATCGCGGATGCGATCGAGGCGGTGGGCGGCATCGCCGTCATGACCGACCCGGATCTCCCCTCCGGCTCCGACCGCATCGCCCAGGCGCTGCGCAGCGTCGATCCGGAGGGCCGCCACGACATCGTGGTCAACATCCAGGGCGACCTGCCGACCCTCGATCCCGCCTTGCCGCAGGCCGCTGTCACCCTGCTGGACGACCCGGCGGTGGACATCGGCACCCTGGCCGCGGTGATCGTGCGCGAGGACGAAAAGACCAACCCCGCCATCGTCAAGGCGATCGTCGAGCGGGAGGAGGGCAGCCGGATCGGCCGGGCCTTCTACTTCACCCGCACCACGGCACCGTCGGGCGACGGGCCGCTGCTGCACCATATCGGCCTCTACGCCTATCGCCGGGCGGCGCTGGAGCGCTATGTCACGCTGCCGCCGGCCGCGCTGGAACGGCGCGAGAAGCTGGAGCAACTGCGGGCGCTGACCGCCGGGATGCGGATCGATGTCGCCATCGTCGACACCGTGCCGCTCGGCGTCGACACCCAGGACGAACTGGAACGGGCCCGTGCGATTCTGGCCCCCAAAACATTTATGGTCCAGGGATCAGCACGATGAGTTCCGCTCCGACGATTTCCTTCCAGGGCTGGCCAGGCGCCAATTCCGACATGGCGTCCCGCCAGGTCTTCCCCGATTCCGAGACGGTGCCGTGCCCATCTTTCGAGGAGGCGCTGGCCGCGATCCATGACGGCCGTGCCGATCTCGGCATGATCCCGATCGAGAACTCGATCGCCGGCCGGGTCGCCGACATGCACCACCTGCTGCCGGAATCGGGCCTGCACGTCATCGGCGAGCACTTCATGCGCATCAACCACCAGCTGGTGGTGCTGCCGGGCACCAAGCTGGCGGATATCCGCGAGGTGCACAGCCATGTCCAGGCGTTGGGCCAGTGCCGGCTGTGGCTGCGCGCCCGCGGGCTGAAGCCGGTGGTCCACGCCGACACCGCCGGCGCCGCCCGCATGGTGTCCCAGCAATCGGATCCCGGGATTGCCGCCATCTCGACCCGGCTCGCGGCCGAGACCTACGGGCTGGAGATCCTGGCGTCCGACATCGAGGATGCCGAGCACAACACCACCCGATTCGTCGTGCTGTCGCGCGACCCGGTGCGGCCGAAGCCGAACAACGGTCCTGTGATGACAAGCTTCGTGTTCGAGGTGCGGTCGGTGCCGGCCGCGCTCTACAAGGCGCTGGGCGGCTTCGCCACCAATGGCGTGAACATCGTCAAGCTCGAGAGCTACATGCTCGCCGGCCGTTTCAACCAGACCCAGTTCTACGCCGATGTCGAAGGCCATCCGGACGAGCAGGCGCTGCAATTCGCGCTGGAGGAGCTGCAGTTCTTCACCCGCAACTTCCGCATCCTCGGGGTCTACCCGGCCCACCCGTTCCGCCGCGATCCCAGCCAGGCTGCCGCGGACGATTGAGAATGCTATCCCGCGAGAGCTGATTTCAGATCGGTGCGAGCGAAATCATTCCCGATGAAGAGCAGGGGGCAGGATCGGGCCTCGGCTTCCGCATAGGCGAAGCAGTCGCCAAAATTCAGCCCGGCAGGGTGAACGCCTTTCCCCCAGCGGGCATAGGCACTCGCCACACCCCGAGCGGTGGCGACCGTCACCGGCGCGACCTCGATGCCCACGCGGTCGATCAACAGCTCCATTTCCTCCCCGATCCCGCGTTGGCCCGCAACAAGCAAGGCCTCCGCCAAGGTGCCGGCCGAGATGACCAACTTGCTTGCCGTGGTCAGGATGGCCGAGCAGGCATCGGCTTCAGTCTCTTCCCGCAGCACGGCCAATAGAGCCGAGGTGTCCACGACAATCACTTCGGCAGGCCGTGGTCATCGTACAGGAAGTCCTGGCTGCGAGCCGCCGATGGCCCTGCCGTGGCCTTGCCGCGAGCAGCGGCCTGGATCTCGGCGATAATGGCTCTCTTCTCGGCCAATGTCGGCTTTCTGGCCTCCGGCACCAGGCGAGCCACCGGCTGGCCGAACCGGGTCAGGACAACTTCCTCACCGGCTTCCGCGCGGCGCACCAGATCGGTGAGTTGAGCCTTTGCATCGCTGACGGATATCTGCATGGCCTCCTCCCATCATGGGATGATGTGGTCCAGCATAGCAGATGGTCTATCCGATGGTCCAAAACAACCATCGGCCGCTAATCCTCCGCCAGCCAATCCTCCAGCAGGCGCCGGGCGATGCTGTCGCGGCGCGGCAGGCGGAATGATTCGTCGTCGACATGGCTGCGCAGCCAGCCGCGCTCGAACCACGCCGCGGCCTCCAGTTCGTCATTGTCGACCTGCAGGTCGGTGGTGACGGCGCGGCCGGTGTAGCCGACCATCAGCGATTGCGGGAACGGCCAGGGCTGGCTAGAGTGGTAGCGGACGTCGTCGACCACGATGCCGGCCTCCTCCATCACCTCGCGCTTGACCGTGTCTTCCAGGCTTTCGCCGGGCTCGAGGAAACCGGCCAGCACCGAATGCATGCCGGGCGGCCACGCCTTCTGGCGGCCCAGCAGCGCCCGGTCGCCGTCATGGATCAGCATGATGACGGCCGGATCGGTGCGCGGGAAATGCTGGGTCTTGCAATCCGGGTTGGTGCAGTCGCGGCGGTGGCCGGCATCGCTGCTGACCGTGGGGTGGCCGCAGACGCCGCAGAAGCGATGGCGCGAATGCCACCACATCATTCCGCGGGCATAGGCCAGCAGGGCGCCTTCCTCATGCGGCATCAGGGGCCCGACAGCGCGCAGATCGAGGAAGCTGCCGAGGCCGGAGAGCACCGGGTCGGCGGCCGGGTCGGCCAGCCCGCTGACATCGACGGCGAGATAGGTGGTGTCGCCGTTGATGCCCAGCATCACCGTCTCGGCCGCGGCCTCGCGCCACCAGCCCTCGGTCGCCGGCACGAAGGCCGCATGCGGCGCCTCGGGCGGGCCGGCCACCAGGTTGCGGCCCTGCCACACCGGCAGGATCCGGGTGTGTTCGCTGACGGTGATGCGGGCGATCCAGTCGGCATCGCGACGGAAGCGGCCGGCGCGATCGAGCGTCGGATGGACGTAGAAGTTGGGGCGCAGCATCCCGCGACACTGGCACGGGCCCGGCCACTGCACCAGAGGGCGGAAAAGCAACTGTGCCATCCCGGATGGACAGGTTAGATTGTCAAAAAAGAGAAACCGGGCCGACCCGGTCGATGTCACGAACGAAGGGGGAATACGTCTATGAACCGTCGTCGCCGGCTCGGCCTGGGCATGCTCGCCGCCATGGCCATCGCATTGCCCGCCGCCGCCCAGGATTACCCGAATCGCGTCATCACCATGAACGTGCCGTTCGCCGCCGGCGGGCCGACCGACACGGTGGCGCGGCTGATCGCAGAGCCGATGAGCAAGACGCTCGGCCAGCAGGTCATCGTCGAGAATGTCGGCGGCGCCGGCGGCACCATCGGTGCCGGCCGCGTGGCCAAGGCCGATGCCGATGGCTACACCGTGCTGCTGCACCATATCGGCCAGGCCACCAGCGCCACGCTGTACCGCAATCTCGACTACAAGCCGGGCGAGGATTTCGCCGGCATCGGCCTGGTCACCGACGTGCCGATGACCTTCGTCGCCCGCGGCGACTTCGAGGCGAAGTCGATGCCGGAGCTGGTCGAATACGCCAAGGCGCACAAGGACACGGTGACGGTCGCCAATGCCGGCATCGGCTCGGCCTCACATCTCTGCGGCATGCTGTTCATGTCGTCGATCGGCACGCCGCTGACGACGGTACCCTACAAGGGCACCGGGCCGGCGATGAACGACCTGCTGGGCGGCGTCTTCGACTTCATGTGCGACCAGACCACCAACACCACCAGCCAGATCAAGGCCGGCAAGATCAAGGTCTACGCCGTCACCAGCGCCAAGCGGGTGCCGTCGCTGCCCGACGTGCCGACCACGACCGAAGCCGGCCTGCCCGATTTCCGGGTCGGCATCTGGCATGGCCTGTACGCCCCCAAGGGCACGCCTCAGCCGGTGATCGACAAGCTGCAGGCCGCCTTGCAGGGCGCGCTGCAGGACCCCAACGTGATCGCCCGCTTTGCCGATCTCGGCACCGAGCCGGTGGCCCTCGACCAGGCGACGCCGGCGGCGCTCGACGCCCATCTGAAGGCCGAGATCGCCAAGTGGCAGCCGGTGATCCAGGCCGCGGGCATCTACGCGGACTGAGCCCATCTGATAACGCTACTGGGGCGGCCGTCTGATGGCGGTTTCTGCGCTTCCGGTGCTCACGGACGACCATGTCCGCTGCGCGCCGGTTCTCGAAACCGCCACCAGCCGACTCACCCCAGGGCATTCTCGGACGGGCTCAGAACCCCCAATCCACTGCACCTGTCACCGGATTCAGGAGCCGCGATGCGCCTCTCCATCCGTCACCCCAAGGACTTCTGGTCGGGGCTGATCTTCCTGTTCCTGGCCGCCGGCTTCGGCTGGATCGCCCAGGGCTATCCGATGGGCCGGGCGATCAAGATGGGGCCCGGCTATTTCCCCACCGTCCTGGCCGGGGTGCTGGCCCTGATCGGGCTGATCACCTTCCTGCGGTCCTTCGTCATGGAGGGCGAGGCGGTCAGCCGCTTCACCTTCCGCGGCATCGCCGTCGTGCTGGGCGCGATGGTGCTGTTCGGCCTGCTGCTGCGCGGCGGCGGGCTGGTGCTGGCCCTGCTGGCCCTGGTGTCGATCAGCGCGGCCGCCAGCGTCCATTACCGCTGGGCCGTCGCGGTGCCGCTGGCGATCGGCCTCGCGGCCTTCTGCGTCGCCGTCTTCGTCTGGGGCCTGGGATTGCCGATCCCGGTGCTCGGCCGCTGGTTCGGCAACTGAGGGCGCCGCCATGGAACTCTTCGACAACCTCGTCCTCGGCTTCAGCGTCGCCTTCACGCTGACCAATCTCAGCTACTGCTTCGCCGGGGTGCTGCTCGGCACGCTGGTCGGGGTGCTGCCCGGCCTCGGGCCCACCGCGACGATCGCGATGCTGCTGCCCGCCACCTTCGTGCTGCCGCCGATCTCGGCCCTGATCATGCTGTCGGGCATCTATTACGGCTCGCAATATGGCGGCTCGACCACGGCGATCCTGATCAACCTGCCGGGCGAATCGGCCTCTGTCGTGACAGCGATCGACGGCTACCAGATGGCCCGGCAGGGGCGGGCGGGCACGGCGCTGGCCGCCGCCGCCATCGGCTCCTTCTTCGCCGGCACCGTGGCCACCTTCCTGATCGCGCTGTTCGGCCCGCCGCTGGCCCTGATCGCCCTGAAATTCGGGCCGGCCGAGTATTTCTCGCTGATGCTGCTGGGCCTGGTCGCGTCGGTCGCCCTGGCGCATGGCTCGCTGCTCAAGGCGCTCGGCATGATCGCGATCGGCCTGCTGCTCGGCATGGTCGGTCAGGATGTCGAGACCGGCACGGCGCGCTACACCTTCGGCATCCCCGAACTGTCCCAAGGCATCAACTTCGTCGCCATCTCGATGGGGCTGTTCGGCATCGCCGAGATCATCCGCAATCTCGAGAACGAGCATCAGCGTGAGGTGATGGTCAGCAAGGTCACCGGGCTGATGCCGACCCGCGCCGACCTCCGCGCCATGGTGGCGCCGATCCTGCGCGGCACGACGTTGGGCTCGATCCTCGGCATCCTGCCGGGCGGCGGATCGATCCTGTCCTCCTTCGCCGCCTATTCGCTGGAGAAGAAGCTGTCGCGGACGCCGGCGCGCTTCGGCAAGGGCGCGATCGAAGGCGTGGCCGGGCCGGAATCGGCGAACAACGCCGGGGCGCAGACCTCCTTCATCCCGATGCTGACGCTGGGCATCCCGCCGACGCCGGTGATGGCGCTGATGGTCGGCGCCATGATCATCAAGGGCATCCAGCCGGGGCCGCTGGTCATGACCGAACAGCCGGACCTGTTCTGGGGGCTGATCGCCTCGATGTGGATCGGCAACTTCTTCCTGATCGTGCTGAACCTGCCGCTGATCGGCATCTGGGTCCGGCTGCTGAAGGTGCCGTATCACCTGCTGTTCCCGGCGATCCTCGCCTTCTGCTGCATCGGCGTCTACAGCCTCAGCAACAACGTCTTCGACGTCTATCTGACCGTGGTGTTCAGCTTGGTGGGCTATGTCCTGATCAAGCTGGATTGCGAGCCGGCGCCGCTGCTGCTGGGCTTCATCCTGGGGCCGATGATGGAGGAGAATCTGCGCCGCGCCATGCTGCTGTCGCGCGGCGACGCCACCGTGTTCGCGACCCGGCCGATCAGCGCCGTGCTGCTGGTGCTGACCGCGCTGGTCCTGGTGGTGATGATCAGCCCGGCGATCCGGCGCAAGCGCGAGGAGGCGTTCCAGGAGGAGGCGGGGTAGCGGCGGCACCCTGACACCAGGCCCCGATGCCGGCCGCGGACCCTCCCGTTTGGGAGGTCCGACCCGGGGCCGGCCCCAATATGATCGGCTCGGCAGCGCGGCCGCGGAACGTCGGCCGGCTCGGGAGAGGTGACCGATGGGAACGATCAATGGCACGGCCGA
>NZ_JBYRFX010000351.1:0-6750 GCF_057815775.1 Inquilinus sp. | reverse complement strand
GGGGAGGGGGGACTCAATAATATGTGAATACCGTCTTTGCCCTCAGCGGCCCAGTTCGTGCAGGTAGGCGGTGCGGGCGGTCACGCCGGCATTGGTGAAGTCGGTGAACACGCCGTCGACGCCCAGGCGATAGAACTTCAGGAACTCGCCCTGCGCGTCGCCATTGTAGTCGGCGGCCAGGTACTTGCCTTCGTTGCGGAAGGTGAAGACGTGGACGAACAGCCCGGCCTTGTGGGCGTCGGCGATGACGCTGGTCGGCGGCTGCGTCGTGGCCTCGCGGGTCGACCCGGCGTAGGCGGTGCCGTCCGCGTTCTTGTCCTTCCAAGGCACGATCTTCAGCGGCACGATCTGCGGCTTCCACGGGCCGATGCCGTCGGCATAGGTCTTGATCTCGGCCAGCCCCGCCGGGGTCAGCATCGCATCGAACCAGCGCGGGTCGCCGGACACGGTCCAGTCATAGGGCCGGCTGTCGACGATCTCGTTGTAGATCACGGCGCCGGTCTTGTAGTCGACATCGTAACCGTCGATCAGCTGCACCACCTTGGTCTTCAGCCCATGGGCGCGCATGTATTTCAGGCTGCCGGGCTCGAAGCTCTGCACGAAGATCGGCGCGTCCTTGGAATTGAGCCCGTTGTCCGTGATGATCTTGATCATCGCGTCTTCCAGCGGGTGGCTGCCCGGCGCGCCGCAGCCATTGGCGATGGCCTGCTCGTCGTTCCAGGTCGGGTTCTTGCTCTCGGGATAGACCGAGATGGTCCGGCCGGTCGCCTGGCTCTTCGCCTTGGCGATGTCGACGATCTCCTGGAAGCTCAGGATCGGGAACTTGCCGTTGAACTCCGCCGGGCGCTCGGCCGCGTCGTCATAGGTGGTGCCGCCCAGCCATTGCTTCAGCTCGGCCAAAGTGAAGTCGGTGATCGCCCAGTCGCCGGTGTGGTCCTCGCCATCGACGATCAGCGACTTCAGCACCGATTTCGGGTCCTTCGGGTCGGTCTGGTCGGTCAGGTATTCCGCCGGGCCGCTGGTCGGGGTCTGGGCCCAGGCGACCTTGACCATGAGGCCCGGCGCGGTGCGCTTGCGCGCCGCGACCTCGGGATTGGTCTTGGCGACCTCGGCGACGTTGGTGTTGTCGCTCAGCCAGGGATTGTGCCGCGCCACCAGGATGCAATCCTTGGTCAGGTGCAGGTCTTCCTCCAGCGCGTCGGTGCCCAGCGCCGCTGCCATGTCGTAGGACGGCTGGGTCTCTTCCGGCATCAGGCCGGGCAGTCCGCGATGGCCGACCACCAGCGGCGCCTTGCCATCCAGCGTCAGGAACGGCTTGGCGCCGGCAGGCGCGTCGTCGGCCAGGATGGCGCGGCCGCCGGCCAGCAGGGCCACGGCGGCGACGGCGATCAGGGACGCGGATCGGGGGCTGAAGCCTCTCATGCGGGCGTCTCTCTCAAAGGCGGGACAGTGATGGCCCAACCTAGCGAGACGCCGTGACACCCCGGTGACTCCGCCACCGGAATCGGCCGCCGGAATCATGAAGAATTGGCAATGTTGCGGGCAGCCCCGCCGGTCAGTGCAGGATCAGCGTCGGCCAGCCGCGGATCGGGATCTTGTCCAGAAGCGACAGGCGCTGCAGCCGGTGCGCGGCCAGCACCTGCGGCGCCTGGCGCTCCAGCAGCCCCGCCAGGATCACCACGCCGCCCGGCGCCAGGTTGCGGCGCAGGTCGGCCGCCATGCTCATCAGCGGCCGGGCCAGGATGTTGGCGATGATCAGGTCGTAAGGGCCGTGCTCCGGCACGATCCGGCTGGCATAGCCGTTCGAGACCACGGCGGTGATCTGGTCCGACAGCCGGTTGATCCGGGCGTTGATCCGGGTGACGCGGATCGATTCCGGATCGATGTCGGCGGCCAGCACCGGGGCGTTGAACAGCCGCGCGGCGGCGAAGGACAGGATGCCGGTGCCGCAGCCCATGTCGAGGATGCGGTGGAACCGGCGCTTGCGCGACAGCCGGTCCAGCGCGCGCAGGCAGCCCTCGGTGGTCGGGTGCTCGCCGGAGCCGAAGGCGGTGGCGGCATCGATGCACAGCGGGATGCTGCCGGGCGGCGGACCGTCCTCGATATGCGAGCCATGGATGAAGAAGCGGCCGATGCGCAGCGGCGGGAACGCCTGGTAGGTCGCGGCCAGCCAGGCGGTCGGCGGCACCTTCTCGACCACCGGGTCAGGCAGGGGCTTGCCGATCATCGCCGACACCAGGGCCAGCCGGGCCCGCAGCGCCGGCTCATCCGGCGGGTTCGGGTCGATCCCCTCGATCACCCAGTCGCCGCCCTCCTCGATCTCGAAGGCGGCGACCGAGGCGAAGCAGTCGTCGAAGGCGGTCTGCACGTCGTCGCCGATCTCGGCGCTGACAACGATGCTGGTGCGCCACGCGGCGGCGGCTTGGGAGGGGACGGTACGGCTCATCGGGGTCCAGGAATACGAGGTCTCTGCTGGGGCCGCACAGTATCGGCCCCGGCGCTGGATTGCATCCTTGTTGATCGGCGGCTCAGCCGTGCCGCACCAGCTCCAGGCCGCCCGCCGGATCCACCCGGACGGCCAGCCCGTCATAGCCGGGCACGGTCGGGTGGTGCGTCGCCATCGGGTGGCTATGGGTGGCGGTGATCACCACCACCGCCGCGCCGGCAGCCTCCGCCGCCGTGATGCCGGCCGGCGCATCCTCGAACACCAGGCAGTCGGCGGCCGGGTGGCCGAGCCGCTTCGCCCCCAGCAGGAAACAGTCGGGCGCGGGCTTGCCGGCCGCGACATCCTCGGCGGCGACCATCATCGGCGGCAGGGGCAGGCCGGCCGCCTGCAGCCGCCGCTGCGCCAGCCGGCGCGGTGCGGAGGTGACGATCGCCCAGCGGTCGGCGGGCAGGGAGGCGAGGAAGCGGGCGGCGCCGGCGATGGGGTCGATATCGCCGACATCCTTCATCTCGGTCTGGGTGATCGCGGCGGCCTCGGCCTCCGGATCGATGCCGGGCAGTGCCAGCCGGCGGATCGTCTCCACCGAGCGGATGCCATGGATTGTCGGCAGGAAGGTCGCGACATCGAGGCCGTGGGGCAGGGCCCAGGCGGTCCAGACCCGTTCGGCCGAGGCGATCGAACTCAGGATCGTGCCGTCCATGTCGAACAGGAAGGCGGCGAAACGGCGATCCGGAAAAAGCGAACGCTCGGTCAATGAATGGCTCCAGCCTCAGGGGGACGCCCGGACCTTGCCCGAACCGGGCCGTGCCTGCCAGCGCCGGGTCCGGCTGGCAGGCGTGCGCGTCGTGGTGGCGTGGCCGGAAATGACAAATGCGATCCCGCCCATCCCGTCACACTCCGGGCGGCAAACGCGGCCGCATGACGGGCCGCGATGCAGGAGGAGGCACGGATATGGGATACGGAAAGACAGGCGCCGCCATCGCGGCGGCCTGGATCGGCATGGTGAGTGCGGCGGGTGCGCACCCGCTCGACGGCCTGACGCCGGCGGAGATCTCGGCCACGGTCGAGATCCTGAAGACCGCGGGCAAGGTCACGGCCGATGCGCGCTATCCGCTGATCGAGCTGAAGGAGCCTGACAAGGCCACGGTGCTGGCCTGGAAGCCGGGCGATCCAGAACCGCGGGTCGCCACCGTCGACGTCAAGACGGCGGACGGCGTCTACAAGGCCGAGGTCGACCTGGCCGGCCGCAAGGTGCTGAGCTGGGACCGCGCGAAGGGCCAGCCGATGATCCTGTTCGAGGAATTCCTCGGCGCCATGGATCTGGTGCTGGCCAACCCGGATTTCGTCGCCGGCCTGGCCAAGCGCGACCTGAAGCCGGACCAGGTGTTCTGCCTGCCGCTGACCGCCGGCGCCTTCGGCACGCCCGACGAGGCCGGGCGGCGGCTGATGAAGGTGCCGTGCTACGTCAAGCCCGCCGGCTCGAACTACTACGCCAAGCCGATCGAAGGCCTGTTCGCCGTGGTCGACCTGGCCAGCAAGCAGGTGCTCAAGGTGGTCGACAGCGGCGTGGTGCCGGTGCCGCAGGACAATTGGGGCTACACCCAGCCGGAGGCGGAACAGCGCGCCGGCGCCCTGCGGCCCGCCACCAGCCCGGTGACGCTGCAGCAGCCCGGCGGGACCAACGTCAAGATCGACGGCTCGGCGGTCAGCTGGGATATCTGGCGCTTCCGCTGGCGGGTCGACAAGCGGCCGGGCGTGGTCCTGTCCGAGATCGAGGTCAATGACGGCAAGGCCTGGCGCTCGGTCTTGTACCAGGCCGCCCTGTCCGAGGTGTTCGTGCCCTATATGGACCCCGACCAGGGCTGGTACTGGCGCACCTATATGGACAGCGGCGAATACGGCTTCGGCATCTTCCTCAGCCCGCTGCGCAAGGGCGTCGACTGCCCGGCCAACGGCACCTTCCTGCCGGCCGTGGTGCATGGCGACGACGGTTCGCCGGTCGAGATCCCGGACGCGCTGTGCATCTTCGAGCGCAACATCGGCGACCCGGCCTGGCGCCACTACGAGGTCTTCGCCCAGAGCCCGGACAAGCCGGTGCCGGCGGAAGGGCGGCCGGCGACCGAACTGGTGGTGCGTTCGGCCTCCGAGGTCGGCAATTACGACTATCTCATCGACTATGTCTTCCAGCAGGACGGCATGATCCGGGTCATGGTCGGCGCCACCGGGCTGGACGCGGTGAAGGGCGTCGCGTCGCAGTCGATGACCGACGCCACGGCGGCCGCGGACACGCGCTACGGCACGCTGATCGCGCCGAACCTGGTGGCCCCGAACCACGATCACTTCTTCAACTTCCGGCTCGATTTCGACATCGATGGCCGGAAGAACGCGTTCATGCGCACGGCGCTGGTGCCGGCCAAGGTCGCGAAGGGGCTGCCGCGCCGGTCGATGTGGCAGACCGAGGACACCATGCCGATGACCGAGATGCAGGCGCGCTACAAGGTCAACCCGGCGACGCCGTCGATGTACCATGTGGTGAACATGGGCGTGGACAGCGGCCTGGGCCATCACCCCGGCTACATGATCATGCCGGAGAACAGCCTCGCCTACAGCCCGCTAGACGTGGCCAACGACCCGCCGGCGCGCCGCAACGGCTATATCGAATACAGCTTCTGGACCACGCCCTACGACCCGGCGGAACGCTATGCCGGCGGCGAATACGCCTTCCAGGGCACCGGCTCCGACAGCCTGCCGGCCTGGGTCCGGAAGAACCGCAACATCCACGATACCGACATCGTCACCTGGTATACGATGGGCTTCCACCATGTGCCGCATATGGAGGATTGGCCGGTCATGTCCACGATGTGGCGGGGAATCACGCTGATGCCCTACAACTTCTTCCCGCACAATCCGGCGCTGACCATCCGCGATCCGGGCTGAACCCCGGACTTTGCCCCGCCGATTGATCGGCGCCGTGCTGCGGAGCATGCTGGCGCCGCACTAATCGGGCGGTCGATCCGATCGGCGGGGCAGGGATGGGCGAACAATCGGCGGGGGCGGAGATCGATGCCCGGGTCCTGGGCGGGCTTGCCGCGGAATTCCACGCGGCGGGGCTGGACCCGGACGAGATCTCGCGGTCGGCCGGCATGGGCGCGGATGGATGGCGCGCGGCCGGCGCCGCGGTCGGGCTGCGCCAGTTCGTGCGGCTGCTGGAGGCCGCCGGCCGCCTGGCCGGGGATGGCGGCCTCCTCTGGCGCTGCGGCCGGCTCTATGCCGCGGCGCATCTCGCCGATCTCTTCCCCTTCGCCTGCGGCTCGATCGACCTCGGCGCCGCCCTCAGCCTGATCGTCACCAGCCTCAACCTGATCCAGGGCGACAGCCTGGTCCGGCTGCGCACCGGCGGCGGCCTCGCGGTGGTCGAATACCGCTTGCTCGACCCGTCGATCTGGCCGCGGTCCCGGGATGTGGAATTCACCTTCGGCTTCCTGGACGGGCTGGTCCGGCGCTTCACCGGGCCGGGACTCCGCCCGGAAAGCGTGGTGTTCGAACATGCGCCGGACGCCCAGGGCGGCCGCATCGACCGCCATCTCGGCGTCGCCTGCATCTATGGCGAGGCGGTCAACGCCTTCGCCATTCCGGAGCAGGCGCTGTCGTCGCGCTTCGGGACCGGTAGCCCGTCGGCGGATGACGGGGAGCGCGACCTCGCGGCATTGGAGGCGGCGCTGCAGGGCCGGCTGCAGGCGCTGGACCTGCCGGCCCGCATCCGCCAGGCCGTTCTGGCCCGGGTCGGCGACGGCGACATCAGCCAGCGCAGCATCGCCGCCAGCTGCGGCCTGTCGGAACGGACGCTGCGCCGCCATCTGCTGGCCGACGGGCTGGGCTTCCGCCGCGAGATCGACCGGCTGCGGATGGAGTATGCGCGGGAGGCGATCGCCCGCACCGATTTGCCGCTGGCCGAGATCGCCCGCCGCCTCGGCTATGCCGAGCAGAGCTCGTTCACCCGCGCCTTCCACCGCGCCAGGGGCATGGCGCCAACCGCCTTGCGGCGGCGGCTCCTGCCTGGAGCCGGATGATTTCTGGCCGGATCATGCTGGAATGACCGGCCTGCGCGTTGCCTCTCCCGCTTGCGGGAGAGGTCGGAGACGCGAAGCGGCTCCGGGTGAGGGTTCTTCGTCGAGGCCGGGACCAGCCCACACCCCGTCACGCGAAGCGAGCCCCACCACACCCGCCCGGCGGGAGAGGCAACGCTCAGACCCTCGGCAACCTTTTGTTTATCGTGGACGAGAGCGCCAAGCCCAATCCACCAG
>NZ_JBYRFX010000350.1:0-3819 GCF_057815775.1 Inquilinus sp. | reverse complement strand
TGCAGGCTGGGCCAGACCAGCTGGCGCGCGACCTCGCCCCACGGCACATGCACCGCGAAGACGATGCCGACATAGGCGAACACCGACAGGCAGAGCCATTTCAGATAACTGGAATAGCGCTCATACGAGACGAAGGTGATGAGCAGGCCGCAGGCCAGGCCGAAACCGATCACGTAGAGCTCGCCCGGGCCGGCGATCAGCAGTTGCAGCGCCGCCGCCATGGCGCCGAGATCGGCACCGAGATTGATGGTGTTGGCTGTCAGCAGCAGCAACGCGATGACGATGCCGACCGGCTTGGGAAAGCTTTCGGCGATGTTGGTCGCCAGCCCCTTGCCGGACACCCGGCCGAGGCGGGCGCAGGCCTCCTGGATCGCGATCATCAGCGGGAAGCTGAGCACCAGGGTCCAGCCGAGCGAATAGCCGAACTGGGCGCCAGCCTGCGAATAGGTGGCGATGCCGCTGGGATCGTCATCGGAGGCGCCGGTGATGAGGCCGGGGCCAAGCTTCGCCAGCCAGCCGGTCGGCTTCGGCTCGGCCGGGGAAGGATGCGCAGTGGTGGACATCGAGGTCCTTCGGGCTGGGCGAACGGGTCCTGGGGGCCTGTCCGGGCGGCTGATCCTTCCACAGCGGCAACGAGGCGAAACGCACCTTGGTTCCGGCCGGCGCGCGATCCCGCGGCCACGGGAACCGTGACGAACGACAGGCCGTTTCCGCTCTATGCCCGAGCCTTTGCTCCCCGTTCCTCCCCGACCCTTCAGCGCGCGCGCCGATGGTGCGTGACCTGCGCCGGCGGGCGCTTCCATCGCGCAGCCACCCGGCGGCACCGCCTTCGGGCGGGTCGCGACGGCCGATCTATGCCGCCCTGGCCGGGAACCTGGCCGTGGCGGCGACGAAGGCCGTGGCCGCAGCCTCGACCGGCAGCGCCGCCATGCTCAGCGAGGCGATTCACTCCGCCGTCGACAGCGGCAACCAGGGGCTCCTGCTGCTGGGCCTGAACCGCGCGGCCCGGCCGGCTGATGAACGGCACCCGTTCGGCCATGGCATGGAATATTATTTCTGGGCCTTCGTCGTCGCCCTGATGATCTTCATGCTGGGTGGCGCGGTGTCGATCTATGAGGGCGTGGCCCGGGTCGTGTCACCCGAGCCGATCCATCGGATCTGGGTGAATTTCCTCGTCCTGGGCGCGTCCATCCTGTTCGAGGGCGGTTCGCTGCTGGTGGCTTGGCGCGAATTCCGGCGTGACAACCGGGATGCGGCGTTCTGGACAGCCATTCGCAACAGCAAGGATCCCGGCATCTTCGCCGTGCTGCTGGAAGACGCCACCGCCCTGGTGGGGCTTGTCATCGCGCTGCTCGGGCTGACCCTGACCCTCTGGTTCGATGCGCCCGTCTTCGACGGCATCGCCTCGATCGGCGTCGGCTGCCTGCTGATCGGCGCCGCCGCGATGCTGGGCAACGAGACCCGCAGCCTGCTGGTCGGCGAAAGCGCCTCAGCCCCAGTGGTGGTCAATGCGCGCCGGACGATCGAGACCGATCCGCGGGTGGCACGGGTGGTCGAAGTTCTGACCATGCATCTCGGCCCGGCGGAAATCCTGCTGGCGATGACGGTGGATTTCCACGACGGCCTGCCCCGGGAGGAGTTGCAGGCTGCGGTCGACGAGCTGACGGCCAGGCTGATGCGCGATCAGCCCGAGATTACCCGGGTTTTCCTGCGGCCCAGCCCGCCACTTCGGGCACCGATGGATTCGGTTTCACCGGCGCGCCCGGCATGAATCACAGGTCCAGAATGGCCCGGATGCGCGCCGCCAGGGCGGCATAGGTGAACGGCTTCGTGATCAGCTCGACACCTACTTCCAGCCGGCCGTCGCGCATGATGGCGTTGCGGGCATAGCCGGTGGTGAACAACACTTTCAGGTCGGGCCGGACACCGCGGGCACGCTCCGCCAGCTGTTCGCCATTGACGCCGCCGGGCAGCACGATGTCGGAGAACAGCAGGTCGACCCGCCCGTCCTGCCGGTCCAGCAGCCGCAGGGCCGAAGCGCTGTCATGCGCCTCCAGCACCCGATAGCCCAGTTCCCGCAGGATCTCGACCGAATACATCCGGACATCATCGTCGTCCTCGACCACCAGGATGGTTTCGGACCGCGACCCCGGCGGCGGGTCCTGCTGGTCGTCGGCGGCGATCTCCTCGGCCGTCTCGCCCATCAGCTTCGGCAGGTAGATCCGGACCGTCGTCCCCTGGTCGACCTCCGAATAGATTTTCACATGGCCGCCGGACTGCTTGACGAAGCCATAGACCATGGAGAGGCCGAGGCCGGTGCCCTTGCCGACCTCCTTGGTCGTAAAGAAGGGTTCGAACACCCGGGTCAGCGTCTCCCGGTCCATGCCGGATCCGGTGTCGGTGACGGAGATGACGGCGTAGGGACCGGGCGTCACATCGGCGTTGGTCTCGACATAGTCGCCATCCAGCTGGGCGTTGGCTGTCTCGATCGTCAGCGAGCCGCCCGGGGGCATGGCATCCCGGGCATTGACCGCGAGATTGAGGATCGCATTTTCCAGCTGGTTCGGATCGACCTCGACCCTGAACACATCGTCAGCGAGGATCGTCTCGATCCGCACCGTCTCGCCGAGGGTCCGGCTGAGCAGGTCCGACATGCCGCGTACCAGCTGGTTCGGGTCCAGCGCCCGCGGCGCCAGGGGCTGACGGCGCGAGAAGGCCAGCAGGCGCTGGGTCAGCACGGCGGCACGGCGGGCGCCGGTCATGGCGTTTTCGACCGCGCGCTTCAGCCGCGCGGAATCGGATTTCAGGTTGCGCTGCAGGATCTCGAGATTGCCGACCACGACCTGCAGCAGATTGTTGAAGTCATGCGCCACCCCGCCGGTCAGGTGGCCGACCGCCTCCATCTTCTGGGCTTGCCGCAGCTGTTCCTCGGCCTGCGCCAGAGCCAGCGCCCGGTCCTTCTCATCCGTGATGTCACGCCCGACTGCGTGGATCAGGCCGTCTTCCGGCACCGCCGTCCAGGACAGCCAGCGATAGCTGCCGTCCCTGTGCCGGTACCGGTTCTCGAAACGGTAAGTCTTCAGCCCCTGCTCCAGCCGGCGGTCGTCCATGACGGTCGTCGGGATGTCGTCAGGATGCACGAATTCGATCAGCGTCCGGCCGATGAGATCGCTTTCCCGCCAACCGAACAAGGTCAGCCACGCCGGATTGACGGCCGTGATCGTGGAATCGTAGCGGGCGACCAGCATCACATCGGACGACAGGCGCCACATCCGGTCGCGGTCGGCCGTGCGTTCGGCGACGCGCTGCTCCAGGGTCTGGTTCAAGGTGCGGAGCGCATCTTCCGCCGCCCGGCGCTCGTTCACGTCGCGCAGGATCGCCGTGACGAACAGCTGGGGCGCGCTCGACCAGCGCGAGGCCGACACTTCGAGGTAGCTCGGCGACCCGTCCTTGCGCCGGGCCATCACGTCGATCGGCCGGGCCAATGGCTCGCCCGCGATGATGCTGCGCCACGCGATCTCCCATTCCACCTGGTCGCCGAACAGGACGGAGACCGGGCGCCCGACGAGCTCGTTGGGTTCGTAGCCGAATTCCCGCGCGGCCGCGGGATTCGCCAGCTGGATCAGCCCTTCCGCGTCGAGCGTGAAGATGGCGTCGGGGGCGCTTTCCACCACCGCATTGTATCGGGCGTTCTGTCGCTCGCGCAGGATCTGTTCGCGGTGCGAGGCGGCCGTGATGTCCGTGATCTGGATCAGGGCGCGGGGCGGTGCCCCATCACCAAGCGGGCGGATCGAGACGTTGTGGATCAACTCGCCGCCG
>NZ_JBYRFX010000349.1:0-1555 GCF_057815775.1 Inquilinus sp. | reverse complement strand
GCACCGCCCTCGCGGCGCGGCGGCCGGGCCGCGCCGTCATCGTCCAGCCGCATGGTCAGGCCGATGCGCTTCCGCTGCGGGTCGACCTCCAGCACCTTGACCTTCACCACGTCGCCCGGCTTGGCCACCGTGCGCGGGTCCTTCACGAAGGTCTTGGACATGGCGGAGATGTGCACCAGCCCGTCCTGGTGCACGCCGATGTCGACGAAGGCGCCGAAGGCCGCGACGTTGGTCACCACGCCTTCCAGCACCATGCCGGGCTGCAGGTCGGACAGCTTCTCGACGCCCTCCTTGAAGGTCGCGGTCTTGAAGCCGGGGCGCGGGTCGCGGCCGGGCTTTTCCAGCTCGCGCAGGATGTCGGTCACCGTCGGCACGCCGAAGCTGTCGTCGGTGAAGGCCTCCGGCGACAGGCCGCGCAAGGTGGCGGCATCGCCGATCAGCGCCTTGATCTCGCCGCCCGTCGCCTCGATGATCCGGCGCACCACCGGATAGGCTTCCGGATGCACGCCGGAGGCGTCGAGCGGGTCGTCGCCGCCCGGGATGCGCAGGAAGCCGGCGCATTGCTCGAACGCCTTGGGCCCGAGCCGCGGCACGTCCTTCAGCGCGGTGCGCAGGCGGAACGGGCCGTTGGCGTCGCGGTGCTGCACGATGTTCTGGGCCAGGCCTTCGCCGACGCCGGAGACCCGGGCCAGCAGCGGCGCCGAGGCGGTGTTGAGGTCGACGCCGACCGCGTTCACGCAATCCTCGACCACGGCGTCGAGCGAGCGCGACAGCTTCGCTTCGCTGAGATCGTGCTGGTACTGGCCGACGCCGATCGATTTCGGGTCGATCTTCACCAGCTCCGCCAGCGGGTCCTGCAGCCGGCGGGCGATCGAGACCGCGCCGCGCAGCGTCACGTCCAGCTCCGGCAGCTCCTGCGAGGCGAAGGCCGAGGCGGAGTAGACCGAGGCGCCGGCTTCGGACACCACTGCCTTGGTCAGCGTCAGATCCGGGTGCAGCTTCATCAGCTCGGCCGTCAGCCGGTCTGTTTCACGTGAAGCAGTGCCGTTGCCGATGGCGACCAGGTCGACGGCGTGAGTCTTGGCCAGATCGGCCAGGGTGGCGATCGATTCGTCCCAGCGCTTCTGCGGCTCATGCGGGAAGATCGCGATGGTGGCGACGACCTTGCCGGTGGCGTCGACAATGGCGACCTTCACACAGGTGCGGAAGCCGGGGTCGAGGCCCATGGTGGCGCGGGTGCCGGCCGGCGCCGCCAGCAGCAGGTCGCGCAGGTTGCCGGCGAAGACCTTGACCGCCTCCTCCTCCGCCGCCTGCCACAGCCGCAGCCGCAGGTCGATGTCGAGATGGACCAGGATCTTGGTGCGCCAGGCCAAGCGCACCGTCTCGGCCAGCCAGGCATCGCCCGGCCGGCCCTGGGCGACGACGCCGAAGCGATGGGCGATGCGCTGCTCGTACAGGCCGGGCGCCTTGTCCTCGGGTGCCTGCTCCGGCTCCAGCGTCAGCGACAGCACCTCCTCCTTCTCGCCTCGGAACAGGGCGAGGATGCGGTGCGACG
>NZ_JBYRFX010000348.1:0-38052 GCF_057815775.1 Inquilinus sp. | reverse complement strand
ACGACCAGTCCGCCCAGTGTCCGACAGCTTGCTGCGGGCGGTCGAGGGCATTCCACGCCCGGCCGATCGCTTCTCCGGCTTTGCCGCGCGCGAGGCCGGCTCCCGTCACCCCTTCTCATCCGCCGAGAAACAGGGCGGCTTCCCGGCATGGTCATAGACACTCCAGTCCAGCGACGCCGCCCTGACGCGGAACACCGCAACGGCCAGGGTATAGGAGCTGTCTTCAGGGTCTCGCCGGTAGACCGGCGATGCAGGGTTGCTCTTGTCCCACAGCACGGACAGGGGATCGAGCCGGCTGTCGTCGCCATGCCCGGCGATGATCTCGCGGCCGCGCTGCAGCCGGGCGCGCGACGACACGCTGACCTCCTGCCGCTCCTCCGATATGCCCCGGTGAATCAGGTGGTTGGAGTGGCATTGCGTCTGCTCGATCGTCTGGACCGAGCAGGCCGAATGGGTGAATTCGACACCGATGATCCGCGGATCCCCGCGCTGCGCCAGCGTGACGTGATAGGCGCCGGCCCGGTCCGAGGTCTGGAGCAGCCGCACGGCGTCATCGAGCGTGGCGCAGTCCAGCAGGGCCCGGCCGAGCAGGATGCGCGGCAGCCCGACGCCGGGCTGCAGCGACCCGATGTGGTTGACGGTGGCGACGAGGCCTTTTGCAGTCGCGGCAAAGGCGTGGCCCGGGACCGAGCCGGGGTAGATGAAGGCGGTGAAGGCCGTGCTGCCCTCAGGGCGCACCTGCGCCAGGGCGCAATGGCCGCGATGCTCCGGATCGCCATCCTCATTGTGCGCGACCACCGGCTCGGCACCGGGGATCTGCACGGTCGTGCAGCCTTCCGGCGGCATGTCCCAGACATCGCCGCGGAAGTGCCACAGCACCACGTCGTCGAACGGCAGACCGAGCCCGTCGGCCAGGCCCCGCATCTCCTGCCAGTAGGTCGGGAACCGGGCCTCGACCATCCGGCGCATGACCGCGACCCGCGGATCGTCGCGGAAGGCCATCACCCGGGGCCAGTACTCGCCGGGAACGATCCGGCGATGGGCGAAATCGGCACCGAACCGGCCGAGCTGGACCCCGATATCGTAATGCGTGCCGCTGATCTCGATGCAGGGGAGGCGATCCCGGTCGGTGACCATGCTGGGCTCCTTCAGGCTGGGATTTTCCGGCTGTCCATGGGCGGGACAGGGCGCGCGGCCACCTTTGCCGCCTTTGCTTTTCTCGCCGGCGAGGCTAGCGATTGCGCTTCTGAAAAGAAACAAATTTTTTTCTTGATAGAAAATAGATGCATTTGTATCTTTGCCCGATCATCCGACCCGGAAAAGCCGGGCGAGGCCCGCCGGACCGATCTGCGGGCGCAGAACACGAACACAAATCTCAAGCAGCACAGGGAGAGCGGTTCCGTGGCGTCTGACAAAGATCATCCCTACATCCCGAGGCTCCGTTCACAGCTCGCGGACCGCACCATCGACCGCCGCGAATTCCTGCGGACGGCGACCCTGCTGGGGGTCTCGGCCACGGCCGCGATGGCGATGGCGGGGCGGAGCCGCCCGGCCCAAGCCCAGGAAACGTCCACCCAGGAGACGCCGAAGGCCGGCGGCTCGATCCGCATCGAAAACAAGAACTCGTCTGCCGATCCGGCTGTTATGACCAGCATCGACAGTTCCAACGCCACGCGCCAGACCCTCGAATATTTGACCGAGACGGGGGCAGACAACATCACCCGGCCGTATCTGCTGGAGTCCTGGAAACCGAGCGACGATCTGCGCAGCTGGACCCTGAACCTGCGCAAGGGGGTGAAGTGGCAGGACGGCCGGGATTTCACGGCCGACGATGTCACATGGAACATTGGCCGCCTTCTGAAGGACGAAACCGGCTCGTCGGTCCTCGGCCTGATGAAGGATTACATGCTCGACGAGACCAAGGCGGCGGATGGCACCGTGTCGCACGCCTTGTGGGACGCCAATGCCATCGAGAAGGTCGACGACCACACCATCCGGCTGAACCTGAAGGCGGCGCAGATCGCCGTGCCCGAGCATCTGTTCCACTATTCCTTCGCCATGGTCGACCCCACGGGATCACCCAATTTCAGGGCGGGCATCAACGGCACGGGCCCGTTCCGCGTCGTCGACACCAATCCCGGCAGCAGCGCTGTCTATGAGGCGAACCAGAGCTATTGGGGACAGCGCCCCTATGTCGACCGGCTGGAATTCGTCGATTACGGCGACGAACGCGCGGCGGTGCCGGCGGCGCTGCTCTCGGGCCAGATCCAGGGCATGCTGACCGCCGAGCCGCACCAAATGCCGCTGCTGCGGAACCAGCCGAACCTGCAGCTCTACGAGGTGCCGACAGGGGATGGCCCGTGCCTCCGGTTCCGGGTCGACCAGAAGCCGTTCGACGATCCCAAGGTTCGCCTCGCCCTGAAGCTTGCCGTCGACAATGCGGCGATCGTGAAGCTGGTGCTCGGCGACATGGGCACCGCCGGTGAAGACCATATGGTGGCGCCGGTCCATCCTGAATATTTCGCGCTGCCGCCCTTCACGCCGGATATCGCGCGCGCCAAGCAGTTGCTGGCCGATGCCGGTTACCCCGATGGCCTGCAATTCACCGTCGCGGTGACCAAGACCCCGGCCTATCACCTGCTGATCGTGCAAGGCATCGTCGAGATGTGGAAGCAGATCGGCGTCAATGCCGCCATCGACATCATGCCGACATCTGCCTACTACGCGGCGTGGACACAGATCCCGGTCGGCCTGACGTCATGGGCGCACCGGCCGCTCGGCATCATGAATATCGGCCTGGCCTTCCGGTCGGGCGCGCCCTGGAATGAATCCGGCTACAGCAATCCGGACTTCGACAGGCTGCTGGCCCAGGCGGAATCCGTCGCCGACCCCGTGGAACGCCGAAAGCTGATGGAGCCGATCGAACGGATCCTGCAGCAGGACGGCCCCATCATCCAGGCCACATGGCGAAAGCAGGCAACCTTCTACGCCAAGACTGTCGGCGGCTTCTCGATGCATCCCAGCCAGTACATCTTCGCGAAGAATCTCTGGCTCAAAGCTTAGAGGTGCTCCGCCGTGCTTAAGCCGCCATCCCGGTTGCGAGTTCTGCCAAGCTGTATGTCCACCCGGCAAATCCGATCTGATGCGCGCCTTTGGCAGACATCATCAACATGCGCCTGGCCTCGGAGCAGACATTCGCCGATCGGCACGATAACGGACCGGAGGGCGGGCGCCCCACGGTCCGATCGTGGTCTTTGGGCCGTTGCCGAAGGTGCCGTCCACGGAGGCGACACCGATGAAGGTCGAACCGATTGCGCGAGTCATGCGGCAGTGAGTTCACATCGAACGTCGCATAGACCCGCACCGTCGTCCTGACATCGCCGCGGAAAGACTACCTGCGCAGGAACGGAGCCGGGATCATCAGGCGGTTTTCCTGGGCAACGAGGTTCCCGGCCTCCGCGCTGCGCGCGAGGTATGAGGTCCATTCCGGGTCCGCCTGCAAGGCCGCACGGATCTGGGCACGGTGGGCCGCATCCTGGTAGGCCCACAGATGGACGTAGCTGTTGAGCGGTCCGGTCTCCGTGACCAGAAAGGCAAGCGGGTCGCCGGCGTGGCGCCGCTGAACATCAAATCCGAACTCGCCGTACAGGGCGAGCTGCTTCTGCAGCCCGCCCGGCCGGGTCGTGTAGGTTCTGTGGTCGATCAGCATTCGAGGGCCTCCTCTGGGGCTTGCGATACCGGGGTCAACCGCCGAACTCGATGACATAGAGTCCCGCGTTGAAATCGGTGGCGTAGATCAAGCCGTTCGCGTCGACGAACACATCGGCGGAATGCAGGACGTTGGGCCGATCGGGCCGTGGGTCGACCAGCTTTGCCGGCGGCGGCGGGACCAGCGCGCCGACCTCGACCGGCCGGAACTGGTCCCGGATGTCGAACACCCGGATGCCGGCGTTCTGATAGGTCGCAAAGATCAGCTCTTCGCTGACGAAGCTGCCCGGGCGGTTTTCATGGACGTTGTGCGGACCGAAATGGCCGCCCACCTTGAGATAGTTGGTGTCGTTCGGCTCTGGCAGCGTCGCGATGCTGATCGGGTTCGACTTGATTCGGTTGTCGAAGATCCAGATCGGCTTGTCGCCATCGGACTTGTTGTCGAGAACGGCTTCGTCAACGACCACCAGCAATTCCCGGTTCGGCAACGGCAGTGCGTTGTGCGTCCCGCCGCCCAGCGGCGGGGCCCAGCTCTTGTGCGTGATCAGTTTGGGATTCGCCCGGTCGGCGACATCGACCACGACCAGGCAGGCGTCCCGCCAGCTGCAATAGGCGATGTCGCCATGAACGATCGGGTGATGCAGCCCGTACCGGCCGAATTCAGAGGGCCAGTTGGGCTTTTCGCCCGCCTTGGCGTTCATGCCCGGCAGCCAGTATCGCCCGGCCTCGACCGGGTGCTTCGGGTCCGCCATGTCGATGGTGATGAGAATGTAGTCCGTAAACCCGTCGAGCAGGGCCGACGCGTAGGCCCAGCGGCCGCCCGTGTACCAGACGCGATGCAGGCCGCCGCCCTGCACCGGCATGAAGCCGATCTGCCGGGGGCTCTCCGGCTTGGTGATGTCGTACACGGCCAGGCCGGCAGACCAGGTTTGCTGTTCGGCGTGATCCTCCGCGTGAAAATCCGCCTTGCCCTTGTAGTAGTTCTTCTCATCGGCCAGTTCGGGCTGCGCGAACATGTCCTTGGCATGGACCACGAGCAGCAGGTCATCCGCGGTCTGCAGATGCAGGCTCCAGGTGTTGAACGGCGTCGGGATGTAGGCGACCGCCTTCGGCTTGGAAGGATCGCGCACATCCAGGACGCTGAAGCCCTGGGAAAAGATGTGGCCGATATAGGCAAAGCCTCTGTGCACCATGATCTGCACGCCATCGGGACGACCACCCTGGTCGCTATGGCCGATGATGCGCATGTTGCGGGCATGGGACGGCGTTGGCAGTTCGCTCATACTCTTGATCCAGCTGGTTTCGTGGTGGCGCCCGGACCGACCGGCCCCGGGCGGATGAGTTCGCGGATAAACCGAGAAGCGCCGGCTACTTGCCCCAGATCTTCCTGTAGGCCTCGCGATAGCCGTTGCTGGGATCGAACAGTCCCTTGTCCCCGCCGTCGGTCCCGACATTGTCCGCGGTAAACAGATGGACGGGGTAGAAGAAGCCGCTCGGCGCCTCGCCGGCGAAAGCGCGGTTCAGTTCATCGATCAGCTGCCAGCCATGGAGGTGCAGCGGCTCGGCGACCGTCGCGATCTGATAGTCCTTGTTCCGGATCCGATTGAACGCGGCTTCCGATCCGTCGCCGGCGGAGATGTTGCGCGGATACCCGTCGCCCCCGATCCCAGCGGCTTGCAGCGATGGCGGCATGAAGTCGAAATACAGGTCGTTGATGCCGATGGAGTACGTCCACTTGGCACCGTTCTTGGTCAGCAGCGACGTCGTCAATTGCGGCATGCGGCTGGATACATCCCCGAGCGGCGTATCCTCGACGCTCAACACGGTGCAACCTTCGCAGCCTTTGAGCGCCGCGAGCTCGGCATCCGTCTTGGCCGTCGCGATCTTGTAGATGCTGTCGGTGAACAGGATGACATTCGCTTTGCCGTCCGAATCGGCGACGGCATAGAGGGCGGCGGCCTTCGCGACCTCGGTGGGGTCGGTGGTGATGTTCGTGATGATCGGCGTCCCATCGATCTTGCCGGGGGCCGGGCCGGAATGCCACGCGATGATCTTGATGCCGGCCTTGGCCGCCTGGTCGATCAGCGGGGCCTGTTCGGCCGCGTCGACCGAGCCGAGAATGATGCCATTCGGCTGAAGGGCGATGGCCTGGGTCAGGGCCGTGGCCCGGCCGGACACCGAGCCCTGGCCGTCGACGACCCGCAGGTCCCAGCCGATCACCCCTGCAGCCTCGGCCGCGCCGTCCGACACGCCCAGAACCCCGCCATTGCGCTGGTCGGTCGACACGAACACGACAAGCTTCTTGGCGGTGGCCTTCGGCCCGGTCGTCGGGCCGGACCAGGTGGTGTCGGATTTCGTGATCTGAGCGATGTAGTCTTTCGCCATCTTCAGATAGGCATCGCCATCGGCCCATGACGGGGTCGACAGGCCCACCCCCAACAAAACCGTCGCGGCCACCATGGAAATACAGCGTATCTTCGACATGAATTCATCCTCCCACGATGTTATGGCTGGCCCACATCCAGGATGTGTCCGGCCCAATATTCTTCTTCCGTTTGAAAGCAACCTCGCATGACCGAGCGCTGATTGTGGATTAGCGGATCACTCTCGACCGGCGCCGCTGCGCGTAGCCGGCGATGCCGATGGCGATGATGAGGGTGGCGCCATTGAAGAGCGGTTCGATGTAGAACGCCCCGCCGAACTGCTGGATGCCCGAGATGCCCACGGCGAGGATCAGCACGCCGAAGATCGTGCCGAGCACATTGACGCGGCCCGGCCGGATCGTCGTCGACCCGAGAAAGGCGCCGACCAGGGCCGGCAGCAGGTATTCGAGGCCGACACTGGCCTGGCCGATCCGAAGCTTGGACGCCAGGACCACGCCGGCGAAGGCCGTGAGCATGCCGGAGGCGACGAAGACGCCGACGACGTAGAACCGGACCGAGATGCCGTTCAGCGCGGCCGCCTTCGGATTGGCGCCGATGGCATAGAGATAGCGGCCGATCGGCAGCCTTTCGGTGATGACCCACAGGGCCAGGGCAAGCCCGGCGACGTAGAAGCTGGTGATCGGGATGCCGCCGATCCACAGGCCGTTCAGGTCGAGGAACGAGGGCGGCAGCGTGCCCATGACCTGCCGGCCGCCGGTGTGCCACAGGGCCAGCGCATAGAGGATCGTGCCGGTGCCGAGGCTGGCGATGAAGCTGTCGATCCGTGCGATCTCGACCAGAAGCCCGTTGATCAGGCCCACCAGCCCGCCCGCCGCCACGACGATAAGGGATGCGACCACCCAGTTCAGCCCGAACTGCGTCTGCAGGCTGATGGCCAGGATGTGCCACAGGACGATGCCGTACCCCACGGTCAGGTCGATGCGCCCGGCCATCATCGGCAGCATGGCGGCCAGCGACAGCAAGGCGATGATGGCCTTGTCGCTCAGGACCGACCGCGCGTTCAGCGCCGTCGGAAAGGTGTCCGGGAGCAGGATGGAAAAAGCGGCAATCAGGACGAATGTCAGGATCGGCAGCCCATAGACCGGCAAAAGTCGGACAGCCTGCTCCCGCTTCGACAGTGTCCTCAGCTCCGCCCGTGTCGGCTCTAAGGCGTTGGATTGTAACGATTGCATGTCATTACCCGTGCAACGAGGGGGTTGGGGATGAGGCCGGTACGATGCGGGCCGACGCGGCGGCCAGAAGGGCATTGACCGAAAGCTGATCGCCTTCGAGTTCGGCAACGATGGTGCCGCGATCGAAGACAAGCGCCCGGTGGCAGACGTTCGCGACCTCCTCGAAATCGGTCGACAGGACGATGATGCAGCCGCCGAGCGACGTGACTTCATTGAACAGCCGGTAGATTTCGGCTTTTGCGCCGACATCCACGCCGGCGGTGGGGTCTTCGAAGAGATAGACTTTGCCCCGCAGGTGCAGCCAGCGCCCGACGACCACCTTTTGCTGGTTCCCGCCCGACAGTGCCTCGATCGGCGTCGATGGCTCGTTGGGGCGCAGGTGCAACCGCGCACCGAGGCTGATGGCCGCTGCGGATTCCGCCGCCGGCGCCAGGTAGGTCCATGGCGCCAGCCCGGAAGCCCCCGGATTCAGGTAGAGATTTTCGCGGACCGACAGGGTGGGCACGATCGAGCCGGCCGCCCGATCGCCCCAGACCAGGTGAAGGCCCGCAGCGATGGCCTCCCTGGGATTGCGGACATTCACCGGTTCGCCGTCCAGCCGGATCCGGCCGGCGGTCAGGGGCTCGAGGCCGAACAGGCAGCGGCCGACCAGTTCCTGCCCCGCACCGCGCAACCCAACCAGTCCGACAACTTCACCACTGTGAAACTGCGCATCGACCGGGCCAACGTCGCCGATACGCATCCCCTCGAGCGACAGCCGGGCAGCCCCACGCACATCCGGCGCGCGCTTGAAGATGTCGGCAGGCGCATGACCGACAATCATCACGATGGCCTCCGCGGGCGAGACCTCGGCGACAGCCTTGTCCCCGACGACGACGCCGTCGCGCAGCACGACCATGCGATCGGCAATCTCGAACACCTCATCGAGACGGTGCGAGACGTAGATCATGGCCACGCCACGCTCCTTGAGCTTCCGGAGGCTGCCGAACAGGCGCGCGACTTCATTCGCCGGCAGGCTGGCCGTCGGCTCGTCGAGCACGACGAGTTCCGCGTTGGCGACCAGGGCGCGGCTGATGGCGACGATCGACTTCTCGGTGCGGTCGAGGCTCTGGATCCGCGCGTCCGGGTCGATGTCCGCCCCCATCTCCCGCAAGGCGCGCGCCGCCTGTTCACGGGCCTTGGCCCAATCCACCAGGCCATGGCGCCTGGGGTAGCCCAGGCCCAGGCAGATGTTCTCCGCCACCGTCATCCAGTCGATCAGCCCCAGATCCTGGTGAATGAAGGCGATCGATCGATGGCGCGATGCGTCATCGAGAGTCTCTCCGCCGAAGGTGATGGTGCCGGAATCCGCTGCATGGATCCCGCCGAGCACTTTGATCAGGGTCGACTTCCCGGCGCCATTCTCGCCGAGAAGCGCGACGATCTCGCCGCGGTCGACATGCATCGAAACCCGGTTCAAGGCCTGGGTTCCGCCAAAGCTTTTGGAAACGTCCTGGATTCGCAACAGGCCATGCGCAGCGCGCTCGGCAGGCGGATCGAACTCGGTTTGCATCGCGATGCGACCTCCCGCTTCCGCCGGGTTGATACCGACGGTTGTGCGGACAAGTTGCGTTCAAGTGGTAATGCTGTCAATCTAATTTCGGCGTTTTTAATTGCTTCTCGTCCAAAAATCGCTAATCTGCAAAAATAAGTAAGGCAACCTTGACAGCATCGGCCAAGGAGATCCAGATGGCGCCCATTCGACCGACAACCCGCCTGGGCGACCAGTTGTACGAGGCTCTCCTCACGATGATCGATCGACAGGAACTTGCGGAAGGGACGCGACTGCCCGCGGAGAACGAACTGGCTCTCAGCTATGGCGTGTCCCGCCCCATCGTCCGCGAGACGCTGTCGCGCCTGCGGGATGAGGGGCTGATCGTGTCCCGGCGCGGCTCCGGCAGCTATGTGCAGCGTGTCGAGAAGCCTGCTGACGGGCCGGCGCCGTCCGGCTTCGGCCAGATCGACAGCTTCGACCAGATCGAGAAATGCTACCAGTTCCGCAAGGCGATCGAGGGCGAGGCCTGTTTTCTCGCCGCCACCAAGCGGACGCCGGCCCAGCTGGAGGAAATCCGCCAGGCGCTGTCGCTGCTCGACCATGCGGTGGAGACGCGGAGCATCGGCAGCGACGCCGATTTTCGATTCCATATCAGCCTGGCCAAGGCGTCCGGAAACGACTGGTTCGTCTCCGCGCTCCTGTCCATGCGCGGCCAGATCGAGACGGCCATCGATATCGCGCGCAGCCTGTCGCTCAGCCGCTCGGCGGAGCATCTCAGGACCGTGCAGGAAGAGCATGTCGCGATCTTCACGGCCGTCGAAGACGGTGACGGCACCCGCGCGCCCCAGGCGATGCGGAGTCATCTGACAAACACATGCCAGCGGATCTTTCGGGGGCCGCAGACAGGCCCGGCGGAGAGCGAGGCCGACATCGACGCGCCCGGCTAGCCGATTTCCGGCTGGCACCCACGGACAAATCCATCAAGGAGCACGACATGGCCGGTCCAGGGACGGCGCCGCCCAGCATTTTTGCGTTCGAACGCTACGACCCGACAGATGCCTCCATCCGCTGGCTCACCGAGCAGGGGCTGGATGTCGTTCTCGGCCATCCACTTTGGGAGATGCCGTTCCAGCGGTATTCGGAGGATGAGCTGATCCGGAAGGCGCAAGGATCGATCGCGCTGATGGGGGCGAGCGGCACGCGCATCACCCGACGTGTGATCGAGGCGCTGCCGGATCTTCGCTTCATCTCCAAATACGGCATCGGTGTCGACAGCATCGATCTCGACGCCGCCACCGACCACGGCATCCTGGTCAGCAGCACGCCCAACGAGTTCCAGATCTTCACGGTCAGCGAACACACGGTCGCGCTGATGCTGGGGCTGGCGAAGCAGCTGGGCACATGGACGCCGGAGTTCATGCAGGGCGGCGGCTGGCGCGGGCTGACGCATGGCGCGACGCTGCGCGGGGCGACCATCGGCATCATCGGGCTCGGCCGCATCGGTCGTGGCGTGGCCCAGCGCCTGTCCGGCTGGGAGGCGCGCATCCTCGCCTACGACCCCTATCTGGCGGAGCCGCCGCCGGGCGTCGAACTGGTGGACCTGCCCACACTGATCCAGGGCTCGGACTTCATCACGCTGCACGCCACGCCCACCCCGGAAAATCATCACCTCCTGAATGCCGCCGCCTTCGCGCGGATGAAGCGCACGGCCTTCGTCATCAACACCGGCCGCGGCTCGCTGATCGACTATGCCGCCCTGCGCGATGCCATCGACCAGGGACAGATCGCCGGCGCGGCGCTCGATGTCTTCGACCAGGAACCGCCCAGGACGGATGATCCGCTGTTCAGGCGCAAGAACGTCATCTGCACGCCGCATGTGGCGGCGTGGACGACGGAAGGAACCCAGGCGATCGGCTGGCACGCCGCCAGAAACCTGTGGGCGATGATCAGCGGTGAGGGTCACGCCGACATCGTCAATCCGGACGCCCGGAACAATCGCCGGGCGAACAGCGAACAGCGAACCGCCAGCTGATCCCAGGAGACAATCGATGGATGGTGCGTCCTCTGCCGTCGAGGCGGCTGCGGCACGGCTTTATGCTGCGACGGTGTCGGGCATCCCTTGCGATCCCGTCAGGGATCTCATTGGGGACGCGGATGTCGCCGCGGCCTACCACGTGCAGGAGATCAACAGCCGGCGCGGCGAAGCCGCGGGGCGGCGCCTGGTCGGCCGGAAGATCGGGCTGACGGCGGCGAGCGTCCGCCGCCAGCTGGGTGTCGACCAGCCGGATTACGGCATGCTGTTCGCGGACATGGCGCTGGCCGATGGCGATAGCGTCGAACCGGGACGCGTTCTGCAGCCGAAGGTCGAGGCCGAGGTGGCCTTCGTCCTGGGCCGGCCGCTCGATGACGAACAGGTCACCATGACCGACATGCTGTCGGCGGTGGACTATGCCCTCCCCACCATCGAGATCGTCGGCAGCCGCATCGCCGCATGGAACATCCGCCTCGCCGATACCATCGCGGACAACGCCTCTTCGGGGCTGTTCGTGCTCGGGTCGAGCCCGCGCAGCATCAGGGAGATCGATCTCGCCTTGTGCGGCGCCGTCATCGAGCGGAGGGGCGAGCCGGTCTCGACCGGTGCCGGCGCCGCCTGCATGGGAAATCCGCTCAAGGCGGCGCTGTGGCTCGCCCGCACGATGGTGCGGAACGGCCGGCCGCTGCGGGCCGGCGACATCATTCTCTCCGGGGCGCTCGGCCCCATGGTCCAGGCCAATGCCGGCGACCGCTTCGAGGCCCGCATCAACGGGCTCGGCAGCGTCAGCATCGATTTTCAGGGGATTTGATCATGACGTCGATGCCATGTGCCGTGATCGGGTCGGGCAACATCGGGACCGACCTGCTGATCAAGGGGCTGCGCCACGGCCGCGCCCTCGAAATGGTCGCTCTCGTCGGGGTGGATCCGGCCAGCGAAGGGCTGGCACGCGCGGCCCGGCTGGGCATCGCCACGACGGCCAAGGGGCTGGAGGGGCTGCGGTCGATGCCGGGCTACGCCGATATCGGCATCATCTTCGATGCCACCTCGGCCGCCGCGCATGCAAGCCACGCCCCCATCCTCGCGGCCGACGGCAAGCGGGCGATCGACCTGACGCCCGCTGCCGTGGGGCCCTATGTCGTCCCGGCGGTCAATGTGGACACGCATCTCGGCGCCAGGAACATCAACATGGTGACCTGCGGCGGCCAGGCGACGATCCCGATCATCGCCGCGATCGCGAACGCCGTTCCCGTGGCCTATGCGGAGATCGTGGCGTCGATCGCTTCGAAATCCGCAGGGCCCGGCACGCGCGCCAATATCGACGAATTCACCGAAACCACCGCCCGCGCGATCGAGGCCGTCGGCGGGGCCCGGCGCGGCAAGGCGATCATCATCCTGAACCCTGCAGAACCGCCGATGATCATGCGCGACACGATCACGTGCCTTGCCCTTGGGGATGATGCCGAAGCCATCCGCAGCGAAATCGAAAACCGGGTCGCGAGGGTCCAGGAATACGTCCCGGGCTACCGCCTCAAACAGGCGGTCCAGTTCGAGCGCGTGACCGGAATCGTCATCCCGGGGACATCAGAGCCGGTTGACGGGTTGAAGGTCACCGTCCTGCTCGAGGTCGAAGGGGCCGGGCATTACCTGCCGAGCTATGCCGGCAACCTCGACATCATGACCTCGGCAGCGCTGGCGGCGGGAGAGCGGATGGTCGAAGCCATCCTGCGGGAGGCGGCCTGATGGCAAAGCTCTATATCCAGGACGTCACCCTGCGTGACGGCATGCACGCGATCCGCCACCGGTTCTCGACCGGCGATGTCAGGCGCATCGCCGCCGCCCTCGACCAGGCCGGCGTCGACGCCATCGAGATCGCACATGGCGACGGGCTGTCCGGATCCTCGTTCACATACGGGTTCGGCCGGCACAGCGATCTCGACTGGATCGAGGCGGCGGCATCGGCCGTCGACCGGGCGCGCATCACCACGCTGCTCATCCCCGGGATCGGCACGATCCACGATCTCAAGGCCGCGGCTGCGGCCGGGGTCCGATCCGTCCGCATCGCGACCCACTGCACCGAGGCCGATGTCGCCGCCCAGCATATCGCGGCGGCCCGCGAGCTGGGGCTCGACGTCTCGGGCTTCCTGATGATGGCCCATCTCAACACGCCGGAGGGGCTGGCCGGGCAGGCCCGGCTGATGGAGAGCTACGGCGCCCACTGCGTCTATGTCACCGACAGCGCCGGCGCGCTGACGGTGGCGGGTGCGGCCGCCCGGGTCGCCGCGCTGCGCGATGCGCTGGCACCGGCCACCGAGGTCGGCATTCATGCGCACCACAACCTGTCCCTCGGCGTCGCCATTTCCGTGGCGGCGGTCGAGCTTGGCACAATGCGCGTCGACGCCTCGCTCGCCGGCATGGGCGCCGGGGCGGGCAACACGCCGCTCGAAGTGTTCATCGCCGTGGCGGACCGCATGGGGTTCGACCATGGCTGCAGCCTCGATGTCCTGATGGACGCCGCCGACGATCTGGTCCGCCCGCTGCAGGACCGGCCGGTGCGGGTCGACCGCGAGACGCTCTCGATCGGATATGCCGGCGTCTATTCCTCGTTCCTGCGCCACGCCGAGGCGGCGGCCACCCGCTACGGCATCGACGTCAGGTCGATCCTGGTCGAACTCGGCAGGCGAAAGATGATCGGCGGCCAGGAAGACATGATCGTCGATGTCGCCCTCGATCTGGCCCGCGCCAAAGGATAGTGCCATGAACAAGATCGCCGCCTTTGCGGAACTGGTCGACGATGCCGCCCGCACGGCAACCGCGATACCGCAGCTGACAGACGCGGACCCCGACCTTTCGATCGACGATGCCTATCGGATCCAGGCGCTTTCGGTCGAACGGCGGCTGGCCCGGCACGAGCGGCGGGTCGGCATCAAGATGGGCCTGACCAGCCGCGCCAAGATGCTCCAGGTCGGGGTGTCCGACATGATCCTGGGCCGCCTCACCGATTCGATGCTGCTGGAAGAAGGTGGCGTGGTCGAACGCGGGTCCTACATCCATCCGCGGGCGGAACCCGAGATCGCCTTCGTGCTGCGCAAGCGCCTGGAGGGCAAGGTCAGCCTGTTCGAGGCGCTCGATGCCGTCGATGGCATCGCCCCGGCGATCGAACTCATCGACAGCCGGTTCCGGGACTTCAAGTTCCGGCTGGCCGATGTGGTCGCGGACAACGCGTCATCGGCAGGCTTCCTGCTGGGCGGATGGCACCCGCGCTCGCTGGACATCGGCAACCTGGGCATGATCATCGAGAGCAATGGCGAGCCGGTCGAGATCGGTTCGTCGGCCGCGATTCTCGGGTCGCCCCTCCGCTCGCTGGTCGCGGCGGCGCGGCTCGCCGCGCAGGTCGGCACCGCGCTCGAGGCCGGGGACATCGTGCTCGCCGGCGCGGCGACCGCGGCCATACCGCTCACGCCCGGCGCCCACATCCGGGGCGTGTTCGAACACCTGGGGACAATCTCGTTCACCGTGCAGTGAGACAACCGGGCTGACCAAGGCCAGCCGATCCGCGCGCGGGACAATAGCCAGCAGAGGAACCCATGCAGAATTTCCTGGCCGCTTCTGAAGCGCCGCTCCGGGATGGCGGCACGATTCTGGTCGACGCCCTGAAGATCCATGGCGTGGACACGGTGTTCTCCCTGCCAGGCGAGAGCTTCCTGCCCGTGCTCAACGCATTGTACGATCGGCAAGACGACATTCGCCTGGTCACGACGCGCCACGAGGCCGGCGCGGCGAACATGGCCGAGGCCTACGGCAAGCTGACCGGCCGGCCAGGCATCTGCTTCGTGACCCGCGGCCCGGGGGCCACCCAGGCGAGCATCGGCGTCCACAACGCGATGCAGGACTCGACGCCGATGATCCTGTTCATCGGGCAGATCAACAGCGGCATGGCCGGGCGCGAAGCCTGGCAGGAAATCGATTACCGGCAGATGTTCGGAACGGTCGCCAAGCTCGTGATCGAGATCGACCGGCCCGACCGCATCCCCGAAATCATCAGCCGGGCGTTCCACACGGCCGTGTCCGGCCGGCCGGGGCCGGTCGTGATTTCGCTGCCGGAGGATGTCCTCAATGCCTCGGTGTCGGTCGCCGACGCCCCCCGCTACACCCGCACCGCCGGGGCCCCGAGGCCGGGGGACCTCGACCGGTTGTTCGAACTGCTCGACCAGGCCGAGCGCCCGCTCGTGATCGTCGGCGGATCGGGGTGGACCGAGACGGCGCGGGACGATCTGCGGCGGTTCGTCGAGGCGTTCGATCTGCCGATCGCGGCAGCGTTCCGCCGCCAGGACATCTTCGACAATGAACATGCCAACTATGTCGGCCACATCGGCATCGGATTGGATCCGGCGCTGCAGAGATATGTCCGGGATGCGGATCTCGTTGTGGCTGTCGGCACACGCCTCGGCGAGCCGACGACCGGCGGCTATACCCTGTTCGACATCCCCGAGCCGCGCACGACCCTGGTGCATGTCCATGCCGATCCATCGGAACTCGGCCGCGTGTACAAGGCGCAGTTGATGATCAATGCCGGAATGCCGGAATTCGCCGCGGCGGTCGCCCATGCAAGGCGCGTCACGAAGCCGAAATCGATGGCCTGGCGGGAAGCGGGCCGATCCCACTACGTCAAGTACAGCACCCCGGTGGCGACAGCGAACGATCTGGATCTCGGATCCGTGATGATGCATCTGCGGGACGTGCTGCCTGCCGACGCCATCATCACGAACGGGGCCGGCAACTACACGGTCTGGGTGCACCGGTTCCATCGCTATCGCACCGGGGCGACCGAGCTCGCGCCGACCAGCGGCGCGATGGGCTACGGCGTGCCCGCGGCGGTTTCGGCGAAGCTGCTGCATCCCGACCGGGAGGTCCTCTGCTTCGCAGGCGATGGCTGCTTCCTGATGAGTGGCCAGGAGATGGCGACGGCGAGCCAGTACAACCTGGGCATCGTCTTCCTGGTCATCAACAATGGCATGTTCGGCACCATCCGCATGCACCAGGAGCGCGAATATCCGGCGCGCGTGTATGGGACCGACCTGGAGAATCCGGATTTCGTGGCGCTGGCGCGCGCCTATGGCGGGTATGGCGAATTGGTGACCACGACCGGTGACTTCGCCACGGCCTTCGCCCGGGCCCGGGCCTTCGCGACGGCGCAGCGGCGTCCCGCCCTGCTGGAGCTTCGCGTCGATGCCGAGGCGATCACCCCCAGCACGACATTGTCCCGATTGAGAGAACAGGCCCTGGCCGCTCAGGGATAGGGCAATCCGCGCCGGACAATTCCGAGTGAATGCTGTTGGAAGGCATGGATGAAAGGAGTGCAGGCGGCGTCACAGATGCCGCCTCATCACTCTCGCCGGCACTCCCGATCGTGGCTGAATCCCGCCCTTGCAGCCAGGGTCCGGCTTGGCCCGCTGAGATCGGGCCGGATTATCCATCGGCCAGGATGGCGGGCTCGACGTCGCGGCTCGACGGTGACGCGCACCTGTCCCGGGACGTCGATGCCGATCGCCTTTTTTCCGAACGCGGGAATAAAGCGGCGTGTCCCCTGATCTCGTCAACAGCCGAGCCATCGCTTGAGGCCGGCATCACGGATCACAGAGCGCCACCCGCTCACCGGAGAAGACAGATGTTCAACATGACTCGCCGGGGTGTCCTGGCAAGCGGAGCCCTTGCGGCCGCCTGGGGATTGACGAAGCCGCTGTCGTTTGTGGGCGAAGCCCGCGCGGACACCCCGCTGGAGCCGACCGTGGGCTTCTACAAATACAAGGTCGGCTCGATCGAAGTGACGGCGGTCTATGACGGGATCTGGCGCAAGCCGCACGACCCGGCCTTCATCAAGGACGTCTCCGTCGACGAGACCAAGGCCGCACTCGCCAAGGCGGGGCTGACGACCGAGTTCATGCCGATCCCGCTCACCGTGATCGTGCTGAAGATGGGCGACAACCACATCATGATCGATGCCGGATCCGGCGTCGGGCAGTGGCAGACCAACGCAACCCATCTGCCCGCCAACATGAAGGCCGCCGGCATCGACCGCAGCCAGATCAAGACGATCCTGATCTCGCATTTCCATCCGGACCATGTCTGGGGCCTGATGGAGAAGGGCACCAACAACGCCGTGTTCCCGAATGCCGAGCTGGTGACCAACAGCGTCGAGTACAAGTTCTGGACCGACCCCGGCCAGGTCGAGAAGCTGCCGGAGGGCCGGCGCGCGGCCGGCAAGCGCATTTCGGACGTCTTCCCGACCTGGAAGAACTGGAACCTGGTCGAGAGCGGCACCGAGGTGGCGCCGGGCATCCAGATCCTCGACGCCTATGGCCACACGCCCGGCCATTCGGTCTTCCTGGTGACCTCGGGCAAGGACCAGCTGATGGTCTCGAACGACACGATGTATGTGCCGGCGCTGCTCGCCCCGCACCCGGACTGGCAGGGCTCCTACGACCAGGACGGCCCCCTGGCGATCACCACCCGGCGGCGGATCATCGACCGTGCCATCGCGGACAAGATGGCGATCTGCGGGGCGCACTTCCCCTTCCCCGGGGCCGGCGCCTTCGCCAAGGACGGCAACGCCTACACCTTCTCGCCCGTCATCCAGTCCTGACCCTTTCCCGGTCCCGGACTTCCCCAGCCCTGATTTTCCCAACCCTGTTTTTCAAGGAAAAACACCGTGCGAAAGCATACGTACCTGATCACCTTCGCGGTGTTCAGCGCCCTCACCCTGGCCCCCGCCCTCATGTCCACCCCGGCATTTGCCGTCGACGACGACACCTCGACTGGCACTGTCGATCTCACCTCCGTGCGCGCCAAGATCGAGGCCAAGAACTACAAGGCCGCACTGGACGAACTGCGGGGCCTTGCCGAGGACAACCAGGAGGCGGATGTCTACAATCTGCTGGGCTTCACGCTGCGCAAGACCGGCGATTACGACACCTCCCTCACCTACTACAACAAGGCGCTGGCCCTGCAGCCCGACTACAAGCCTGCCCGGGAATATCTGGGCGAGCTGTATGTCGAGACCGGCCATATGGACAAGGCGCAGGAACAGCTCGCCGCCCTGGCCAAGCTGTGCCCGAGCGGCTGCGAGGAACGCGAGGATCTGGAGAAGGCGATCGCCGGCAAGGCAACGGATTGAATGCCGGCTGGTTGGGTGGGCGGCGCCCACCCAACCCTTTTTCCCACGATTTTCTGCGAGGAACCGATGTTCCGGTCTATCGAGATGATCCGCGCCCGGTGCGAAGACAGCCTGCTGCTGTTTGGCCGGCTGCTGCTGTCGCTGATCTTCATCCATGAGGCGATCACACTCTCGACCGGGTTCGCGGCCGCGGCCGCGGCCATGAGCAAGGCCGGTGTGCCGGCCTACGCGCTGGCGCTGACCATTGCGCTGCAACTCGGGGCCGGACTTCTGCTGGCCCTGGGATGGCATGCGCGGTTGGGCGCACTGGCCCTTGCTCTCTTCTGCTTCATGACCGCTTTCCTGTTCCATTCCGATTTCACGACACGGAACGAGCTGCTGCACTTCGAGAAGGACCTCGCCATTGCAGGCGGGATGCTGGTCCTTGCCGTCACCGGTGCGGGAGCATGGTCCCTGGAACGGCTGTGGGGCGGAAGAATGCTCCCGGCCGCGCGTCCGGCCCATGAGGATCGATAAAATCGAGAGTCACCGACATTGGCGTCGGGCCGCTCGGAATGCCGGAAAATGTCCGCTCCGGGGAAAGCCCTACGCCTGATCCCACCGTGAATGGAGGATGATGCTGCAGAGATCCGTGCGGCGGAAATTCGGGTCCTTGAATGCGAGAATATCGTCGTTGAAAGTGCCGAACGTGCTGTGCGGGCGGTGCTTCATGCCGTCATAGAACGCGTCGATGATCCCATTCTTGAAACCGCCCCCCCGCGGGTAGGCGGAGACGATGGCTTGGCGCTGATCTTCGCTGAAGTCATCGTAGCCGCGGCCGGCCACGTCCATTCCGGCGCCGGCCTGCACCAGAAACACTTCGGGATGCATGTGTTCGGGAATGCCTGGGGTCGTGTGCAGCGCAACGGCGATCCAGACCTTCTCGACATCCGCTTTCGGGATGGCGCGGGCCTGCAGGAAATCGCGGGCGGCGTTGGCGCCATCGACTTCGAAGCGAAGCTGGCTGTCGTGATAGCCGGCCGTAAGGCCGATATCGTGGAACATGGCGGCCACGTACAGCAATTCAGGGTCGAATTTCAGATTTTTCTGCGTCCCCGTGAGAGAGCCCCACAAGAAGACCCGACTGGAGTGGAAGAACAGCAGGTCATCCTGGGTATCGCGAATGAACTGCGTGACGTCCCGCGCCAGTCTGCTATCGGGAATCTTCGTTCCAAAAGCGTCGGCCATCACTGTCGTTCCCCTGCAAGTCCTTGTTCAGTCAGCGGCGCCTCGATGTCGTAGGAGATGCGCCCTGACGGCAGGAAGAAGAAGGCGATCAGGGCACCACCCCGGGCCTCGGGATAATGATGGCTGCCGGGGGCAGGCGCCGTCCATCCGGCATGACGCCATCCCAGCGGCCCCATCAATTCCGCGGTCGGGTCCAAGGGCACGACCAGATTGAACTCGCCATAGGGGTGCAGGTGATAGTCGCCCCGGAAAACGTCGGCCGGGTCGGGTCTCTGGTCGGCGGGAAGACGGCCCTGCCGGCTGTCCATGGTGACGGTCGTCAGGCTGAAATAATGCGTTCGCGCGCAGGGCTCGAGCAGACGGCTGCGCCGGTAGTGCCGGCCGCCGATTTCGACGTCCGCCGCCCATCCGTCCTCGACGCCGCGGCGCACACGGCGGGCGAGGTCCTCGTAGACGGCACTGCCGGGGCCGTGCCTGTCGTTCAGCCAGCGCTCCATGTCGGCGCCTGGCGTCTTGTCCTTGATGTCATCGATGAACGCGATCGCTGCATCGATCAGCAGGTCACGGTCCGTCATGAGAGATCCTCCAGGAAAGGCTTCGAGACCGGTCTCTCAGAAGCCATGAAACGAAGCGATGTCCTCGACAGCCGCCTTCGGCATCGGCGGACGTCGCTGCGACCATTCGGGGTCGGCAAACCCCATGGACATGCCGCAGGCGACCATCTCCTCGGCCGCAAGCGGCAGGTGACGGCGGATCACGGCATGGTAGCGGGCGAAGAACTCCTGCGGGCAGGTGTCCAGACTGCGCGCGCCGGCCGCCAGCATCACGTTCTGGATGAACATGCCGAGATCGAGCCAGCTTCCCCTCTCCAGTCGCCGGTCGATCGCGAAGATCAGGCCGACCGGAGTATCGAAGAACCGGGCGTTGCGCGCGGTCTGGGCGGCGCGTGCCGGCCGATCGCCAGCATCGATGCCGAGCGATCCGTAGAAGACGGCACCGAACTGGCGCCGGCGGGACGCATACGGCTCCGGCAGGTTTTCCGCGAGGTAGGTGTATTCGGCGGCGTGGGCGCCGGCCTCGGTCTCATGCGCAACGCCGGTCGCTTCGGCCAGGGATGTCTTGGCATCGCCCGTCACCAGATGCACGCGCCAGGGCTGCACATTCGCCCCCGTCCCGGCATGACGCGCGACGTCGATGATCTGCCTGACCGTCGTAAGATCCACCGGGCGATCCAGGTAGAACCGGTTGGCAAATCGACCGCGCATGATTTGGTCGACGATGGATACCGTCTCCGAAGCCCCTCCTGCGCCGCTGCTCATCACTGGCATCCGTTCAATCCTTCGATACATGGAAGGTCGTCCGCTCGGCGTGTTTCAGGAAGTGCATTGTTGACAAAGTAAAAATGCATAACATGCATTTTGCTCCGGCTAGGCGATCTCCCCGGCCATGCACCCTCTGGGCCCATGAAAAACCTGGATCTCAACCTTCTGGTCGTTTTCGACGCGGTGATGCGGGAACGGAATGTGCTGCGCGCCGGGCAGGCGATCGGGCTCAGCGCCTCGGCGGTCAGCCACGCCCTGTCCCGCCTGCGGGCCGTGTTGAACGACGAGCTTTTCGTCCGCACGGCCGCGGGGATGGTGCCGACAGCGCGGGCGACCGACATGGCGCCGCTGGTGCGGGACGCGCTGGTGTCTGCCGAGCGGGCGATCGGTCCGGCGGCCTTCGACCCTGAAACATCGACTCGCCAATTCTGCATCGCCGCCACGGATTATATGACCGCCGTGCTGGTCCCCCATTTCCTGCGGATTCTGACGGCACAGGCACCGCATGCGGGGGTGACGATCCTGCCCGCCACGCGGATCGACCTCACCGCCCAGATCGATGTGGGACGGGTCGACGTGGCGCTCGGCTCCTTCTTCGACATCCCCCATCGCCTTCGCGCCCAGTTGCTGTTCGATGAGCGGGACGTGGTGGTGATCGCACCGGATCACCCACTGGCCGGCCGTCCTGTCACTGTCGAGCAGCTTTCCGCCCTCCCCCTCTTCGTGGTTGCAGCAGGCGGCATCGAGGATGGGCAGATCTCCGAGCGCGGCCTGACACGGCGCATGGAAATGTTCGATCGGGTGACGCTTGAGCGAGAGTTCGCGACGATCGGGGCGAAGCCGAAGCTGAAGGTCATCCAGCCCCATTTCCTGGCGCTGCCCACCCTGCTGGCCGGGACCACCGCCGCCGCCATCGCACCGGCGCGGCTGGCGGATGTTTTTCTGAGATCGGGGTCCGTGGCGGTCTCGGAATTGCCATGGGCGGCGCCGGCGACGCCGGTTCAGATGGTGTGGCACAATCACCTTGGGCATGACCCGGCCCATCGATGGCTGCGCGCACAGCTCGAAGATGCGGCGCGGCCGGACTTGCCCCGGATTTCGGGTTTATGACCACCATGATCGCCAGCAAATAGGCCGCGTGACAGGACGGTCCGGTGGCGATAGACAGGCCGACTGGGATGGTCGGCCGGGATGCGCGGGATGGGGAATGGTCCAGATGCGATCGGCCGGCGGATGCTAGCCTGGCTGTGCCTGCTGACATGGTTTTGGGCGGCGATCCCGCCGGCCATGGCCCATCACAGCAGCGTCGGCAGCACGGCCGGAATCCCGATCCCGAGCCTGGTCCATGGCCAGATGGCCGTGATGGCCGAGAACCAGTCGGCGATCCTCGATCTGGCAGACCGGCAGCCCTTCCAGGACGAGACCTTCCTTCGGCTGCGCAACTTCATCGCCATCCAGTCCTTCCGCTGCCTGTGGGGTCTGGCCCCCGGCAGCGTCGATGACGAGGCGAGCCCGTTCAACGAGTGCAGCCACGCCTATCTGTCGGCGACCCGGGCGCTTCTGCTCTATATGCCGGGCATGCGGGGCGACCAGGCCCGCGTCCGGGCGCTGATCGACCAGATCGAACTGCAGATGGCGGTCAACAATGCCGCCCTCGTCCTGTGCCGGTACAGCGACGAGCCGTTCAACACTGCGGATGTGATCAGCCCACGCTGGAGTGCCATCCTGCAGCATCGGCCGAGCCTGCTGGCGGCCTTCGGCGTCAGCGTGCTGTCGCTGGGCGCCGCAGGCGCCGGGCTGCGTCTGGTGCGGCGGCCCAGCGGGATTAACCGAACGCCCGGTCAATCCCGCTAATTTCTACAGGCTGATGGGGCCGCAGCTGTCGCCCAGGACCAGCGCGGGCTGGAACACGACGTTGCGCGGCGGCAGCTCCATGCCCCGGTCGATCCGGTCGACCAGCAGCCGTAGCGCCTCGTTGGTCATGTCGCCGACCGGGTGTTCCGTCCGGGTCAGCCGTGGCCGCAGGCCGCCGATCCCCGGGATCGTGTCGGTCGATGCGATCGAGGTGTCGTCGGGGCAGCGCAGGCCGAGATCGACCATCGCCCGCATCGCGCCGAGGGCCATGACGCCGTTGGCGACATACAGCGCGGAGGGCCGGTCCGGCAATTGCAACAGCTCCCGGGCCACGGAATAGGCCACATCCTCGCGGAATTCGCCGCTGCGGACATGCTCCGGCTGTGGGGCGGCGCTGCGCGCCTGCATCGCCTGCAGCATGCCCTCGAGACGGCCGCGGCCGGTGGTCAGGTGCAGCGGCCCGGTGATCGTGCCGATGCGGCGATGGCCGAGGTCGAGCAGGTAGTTCGTCACCTGCTTGGCCGCCGAGATGTTGTCGAGGGTGACGGTGTCGGACCGGTCCTCGTCGACGGTGCGGCCGAACAGAACCATGGGCATCGAATTGCCCTCGAAATCCCGCCGCAGATAGTGCGAGGGCAGCCCGACCGGCACCAGCACGACCCCGTCGCAGGACAGCATCCGGATCCGGGACAGGGCGCGGCGCTCCGCATCCGGCTTTTCATCGCTGTTGAACACGACGAGCGAGTAGCCCCAGGCGGCCACCGCCGCCTCCGCCGCGCAGACGATGCGGGCGAAGAACGGGTTCGCCAGATCCGCGACCACCAGCGCGATCAGCTGGCTGCGGCCGCGCTTCAGATTGCGGGCCACCGCCGACGGCGCATAGTGCAGCTCGCTGATGGCGGCCAGCACGCGGGTCCGCAACGACGGGCTGACATAGGCCGTCTCGTTGACCACGGCGGAGACGGTGGCGGTCGAGACCCCCGCCAGCCGTGCGACATCTTTTATGGTTGCCACCGAACACTCAGCTAATCGTTTCGCCAACTTTCGCTGATCGATATAGCCTTGTCCAGCGGACATATATCGAATTTTAGGCTTGCATGAGCGAACAGGATTGCCGAATTTAGCGAAACGGTTAGATGGCGTTCGCTGGTTCGTGCGCGACGCACCGCGATGGGAGGAAGACCATGAGAACCCCGCTGCTCGGCATGTTCGCCGCGATCCTGGCCCTGCCGGCCGGCGCGGCCGTGGCGCAGGACAAGCCTTTGCTCGGCATCGTCTCGATCGCCGCGACCGAGGCCAACAATGTCCGCTACATCGCTGGCGCCACCGCCGCGGCGAAGGAGCTAGGCTGGGAGGTGTCGGTGATCGACGCCGCCGGCAACGCCGACCAAGCCAATGCCGCGATCCAGAACTTCGTGCAGCGCGGCGCCGGCGCGGTCGTCGACATGGTGTTCCCCTATTCCTCGATCGGCGCCGGCCTGGCCGCGGCCAAGGATGCGGGCGTGCCTGTCGTGACCTGGGGCGGCGGGCTGGGCAGCAGCGTGGCCGCCACCAACGGCTCCGGCGCCCCGCTGGCGCAGCCGGTCATCGACAAGCTGGTCGCGGATCTCGGCGGCAAGGGCAGCGTCCTGGCCCTGACCTACCGCACCGGCGAGGTCTGCCGGAACCGGGAGTCGCTGTTCGACGAGATCGCGGCCAAGAGCCCCGGCATCACCGTCACCAAGAATGAAGTGCGGATCCCCGGCTATTTCCAGGACGGCGCGGAATACGCCAATGCCTGGCTGGCCTCGCACCCGCAGGGCGACGAGGCCCTGGCGGTCTGGGGCTGCTGGGACGACCCGGCGATCGGCGCCATCGGGTCGCTGCGGCAGCAGGGCCGCGACGACGTCAAGGTGTACGGCGTCAACGGCAACGCCCAGGCCATCGAGAACATCCGCAGTGGCCACATGGACGCGACGGGATGGGAGGACAGCTACACCGAGGGCTTCCAGATGGTGAAGCTGCTGGTCGACATCAAAGCCGCCGGCGCCGGCTGGATGCCGAAGGCGGTCGAGGTCCCGGCCGTCCTCGTCACCAAGGACACGGTCGAGCAGTTCGTGAAGGATCATCCCGAGGCGCTGGGCAAGTGAGCTGTAGGCGCAGGATATCGGGCGCAGCATGAGCATTCCGGACCATCCGCCAGCGCCCTTCCTGGTCGCCCGCGACGTGGCGAAATCCTATGGCGGCGTCCAGGCGCTGAAGGGGGTTTCGCTCTCGCTCGACGCCGGACGGGTGCATGGCCTCGTCGGCGCCAACGGCGCTGGCAAGTCGACGCTGATCCGCGTGCTCGCCGGCCTGACCCACCCGGATGCCGGCGAGGTCAGGATCGACGGCACCGCGGTCGCCATCGCCTCGCCGCAGGACGCCACCGCCCTGGGTCTGGGCTTCATCCACCAGGAGCTGGCCTTCGTCCCGGGCATGACGGTGCTGGAGAACATCATGCTCGGCGTGCCGAAGAAGCAGCGCCTGGGCATGGTCGACTGGGCGGCAATCGAACGGGACGTGGCGCCGATCGCCCGGCGGGTGGGCATCACCGCCTCGCTCCACGCCGATGCGAAGACGCTGTCGATCGCCGAGAACTGGCTGATCAGCATCTGCCGGGCGCTCGTGCGCAAGGCGCGGCTGATCGTGATGGACGAACCGACGGCGTCGCTGTCGGCGAGCGAGAGCGAGACGTTGTTCGGCATCATCGAGGACCTGACCGCCTCGGGCGTCGCCATCCTCTACGTCTCGCACCGGCTGGACGAGATCCTGCGGCTGTGCCACCGCGTCACCGTATTCCGCGACGGCCGGTCGGTGGCCGAGATCGGCCGGGAGGCGCTGAGCCGGGCCGCGCTGGTCGAGGCCATCGTCGGCGGCGAGACCCGGCCGGCGGACGCGGCCCGCGGCGAGCCGGTCGGCGGCGATGTCGTGCTGCGGGTGTCGGGCCTGGCCCGCCAGCCCCGGGTCCAGGGCGTCAGCTTCGAGTTGCGCCGCGGCGAGGTGCTGGGCATCGGCGGTCTGGTCGGCGCCGGCCGCACCGAGCTGGCGCGGCTGATCTATGGCGCGGACCGGGCCGAGGCCGGGACCATGGTGCTGGATGGCGCACCCTTCGCACCGCGCAGCCCCGGCCACGCGGTCGCGGCCGGGCTGGGGCTGGTGCCGGAAGAGCGCCGGGCCGAGGGCTTGGTCCTGACCAAGAGCGTCGCCTTCAACCTGCAGATCGCCAATCTGCGCCAGATCATCCGCGCCCCGGCGCTGCCCCTGATCAGCCACCGGCGGCGGGAAGCGTCGTCGCTGGCAATCGTCCGCGATCTCGCGATCAAGACCCGCAGCATCGAGACGCCGGTCGGGCGGCTGAGCGGCGGCAACCAGCAGAAGGTGGTGATCGGCCGCTGGCTGCTGCGCGGGCCCAAGGTCCTGATCCTGGATGAGCCGACGCGCGGCGTCGATATCGGGTCGCGCGGCGAGATCCATCGCCTGCTGCGCGACCTCGCCGCCCGCGGCATGTCCATCCTGGTAATCTCGTCCGAGCCGGACGAACTGCCCGATCTGTGCGACCGCGTGCTGGTCATGGCCGAAGGCCGGATCGTGCGGGAGCTGACGGGCCGCGCGATCACGCGCAATTCCATTGTCGAGGCCAGCTACGCCGCCGCCGGCCCTGCCGCGGCCGGGGCTGCGGCCGAAAGGAGTGTCCGATGACGCAGACCGCCGCCACGAGCCGCCGTCTGTCGCCGCAGTCGAAGCTGGCCCTGGGCCTGTTCGCCCGCTATGCCACCATCCTCGGGCTGGGGCTGATGATCCTGGCGTTCTCGGTCCTCTCCCCCCGCGCCTTCCCCACGGTCAACAACTTCACCAACGTGCTGAACCAGGCGTCGCTGGCGATGATCATCGCCGGCGGGCTGACCCTGGCGGTGGTGGTGGGTGAGCTGGACCTGTCGATCGGCTTCGCCGCCAGCCTGCACGGCGTGCTGGTCACCGGGCTGATCGTCGGCAACGGCCTGCCGATTCCGGTCGCCATCCTGATCGTGCTGGTGCTCGGCGCACTGATCGGCCTGGTCAACGGCCTGATCGTGACCAAGATCAAGGTCAATTCGGTGATCGCCACCCTGGGCGTCGGCACCATCCTGACCGGCCTGTCCTTCGCCTATTCCGCCGGCGTCCCGATCGTCTCGGGCGTGCCGGAGGCGTTCCTGCAGATCTCGCTCGGGCGCTGGCTGTTCGGCGTTCCCAACAACATCATCATCATGGCGCTGGTGCTGGGCGCCCTGTGGATCCTGGTCGAGCGCACCGCCCTGGGGCAGGAGATCCAGGCGGTGGGCGGCAACCCGGCGGCGGCCCGCCTGGCTGGCATCAATGTCGACCGCATCAAGACGCTGGGCTTCGTCGTCTCCGGCATGTGTGCCGCGCTGACCGGCATCCTGCTGGCCTCCCGCCTGGGCAGCGGCACCACCAGCGCCGCCGACAGCTATCTGCTGACCGCCTTCGCCGCGGTCTTCCTCGGCTCCGCCACGCTGCGCGACGGCGAATTCCATGTCCTGGGCACCATGGTCGGCGCCCTGATCATCGCCTTCGGCTTCAACGGGCTGAACATCTTCGGCGCCCCGACCTATTCCCAATACGTGCTGCAGGGCGCCATCCTCATCATCGCCGTCGGGCTTTCCAGCCTCGGCCGGACGATCGCGGAACGCTAGGAGATCTCGGTATGCCTTCGGACCCGACCTGGGACGTCCATATCGTCGAATTCGCCCGCTCGAAGGACCAACCGCTGGCCAGCCTGGTCCACGGCACGCATGACGAGGGCGTGGTCGACCTGCCCTTCTCCTTCGTGCTGGCAAGGCAGGCCGGCCGGATCGTCCTGATCGACACCGGCTTCATGAAGGAGGGCAGCGGCGCCGAGATGAGCGTGCGTTTCGGCATCCCGGACTGGATCTCGCCGCTGCGCATGCTGGCCGAGTTGGACGTGACGCCGGAGGCGGTCACCGACATCGTGCTGAGCCACGCGCATTTCGACCATATGGGGTCGATCGGCAAGTTCCCGAACGCCCAGATCTACATCCAGAAGCGCGAGATCCTAAGCTGGGTCGAGGCGATGGCCCTGCCGCCGCGCTTCGGCTTCCTGACCCAGATCATCAACCCGGACGACCTGCGGCGGGCCTTCGATGCCTCAGTCGAACACCGGCTGCACCTGGTCGACGGCGACCGCGACGACATCCTGCCCGGGCTGCATCTGCGCCTGGGCGAAGGCCACACGCTGGGCCAGCAATTCGTGATCCTGGAGACCGCCCGCGGCCGCCTCGTGGTCTCCGGCGATTGCGTCTATGCCGCGCGCAACGTCTGCGGCCACAACCATGACGGCGTCTACGTGCCCCTGGCAAACGGCGTCGGCAGCGTGTGGGAACAGCTGAAGACGATCGACCGCATCAACACCGCCATCGACGGCGACATGAGCCGCCTGATCATCCTGCACGACAGCGACCGCTGGAGCGGCCTGCCCGTGGTCCGGGAGATCGAGGGGTTCAGGATCGTCAAGGCGGCTTAGGCCGGACCGGGAGATCACGGAAGAGGACACGCTCGCCCTGTACGACAGGCACTGGGACATGGTGGACCAGGCCGCTCTGGATGACCGCGAAAAGGCGTTGATCAATCAGTTGGCACGCGAGGTGGGCCATGGCGACCTCGACGTTTGAGCATCCGCACCACCACACATCGCCAAGCTGCTCGGGTCGCTGACCGTCGACCTGCTGACCCGGGCGGAGGCGTATTTCGCGGGCGGGACCGCGATCGCGCTGCCGGCCCTTCTCCATCCGCCCGGGCCTCTGAGCGCATCCGGAACCGGCCGTTGCAGCCGGCTCTACGAAGCGGACAGGGCAGGACCGGCCCACCGTCAGGCATCGATGACGACGGTGCCGCGGGCCTGGCCGATGCAGGCCAGGAAGTAGCCCTCGGCGATCTCCTGCTCGGACAGGGCCTCCTGGCCCTCCATGCTCACGACACCGCTCACCTTCCTCATCCTGCAGGTGCCGCAGACACCGGACCGGCAGGAGCTGTCGACCACAACCGCATTGCGATCCGCGGCATCGAGGATGAATTCGCCCGCATTGCAGGAGATCACCCTGTTGCTGTTTCTGAAGACGAGCCTGCCGTCCGAGACCGCGGGCAGTGCCGGAGCCGGCGCGGCTTCGACAGTCCTTCGCGGCACGGCCGCCGGCAACCCGGGCGCAGCCGGAGGGACGGATGCGGCGAGCGGCGGCCCGCCGAAGCTCTCCTCGTGCAGATGAGTCTTGGGAAAGCCCAGCGTCTGCAGCAGCGCCCTGACCGCCACCATGTAGCTCTCGGGGCCGCAGAGATAGATCTCGCGCTCCAGGAAGTCCGGCGCCAGGGCGCGCAGCAGGGCCTCGCTAAAGCGTCCGGTGATGCCGTTCCAGGACTGTCCCGGGGAGATCCGCGAGGGCACCACCACGAGACGCGAGGCATCGCCCATGCGTGAGCTGAGGTGCTGCAGCTCCCGCGCGAAGATCACGTCCTCCGGTGTTCTCACATTGTTGATCAACACGGCGTCGGCCGCGTAACCGGTGTCTGCGATCCATCGCAGCATCGACATCGCCGGCGTGATGCCGCTGCCGCCGGCGATGAGCAGCAGCTTGGCGGCCGGTCGATCGATACAGGTGAAGCGGCCATGCGGGCCGGTCAACTCGAACTCGACCCCCGGCACCACACTATCGCGCAACCAGGCCGAGAGGCGGCCATCGGGCAGGTGCTTGACCGTGACGGACAGGGTGTAGGGCCGCGATGGCGAGGACGAGATGGTATAGCTCCGGCGCTGGATCCGACCGTCGACTGGCAGCTCCAGGGTGACGAACTGGCCGGGCTTGTAGCTGAACAGCACAGGCGGGTCCGAAACCAGGGTGAAGGTTGTCGTATCCCGCGTCTCGGCCACGCGGCGGATGCAGCGCACCTTGATCCGGCCGCCCTGCCATATCGCGACATCTCCGATCGCCATCGCCATCGCGGTCGGGACCTCGGCGCTTGCCGCCGCCGCCGATGCCGGTTCAGGGTCGGCAGCAACCTCGCGTATTTTGGAGTCCGCGACGGCCGGACTCGCGACGGCGCGCACGGGCTGCGCCATCAGATCCTCTAGCTCATGCCTGGCGCCGGCCCGGCCCCGCAATTCGCCTTTGGCGAGTCTGGCGCCTGCCGATGACGGGCTCCCGCCGATGCGCTGAATGAACTCGCCGAGGGACGCCCTGAGCGCATTGCTGCGCTCGGTGCCGAAATCCAGGTCGAACTGGGCCAAGTAGCGGGCGATCGCGTCGCGGCCTACCGGCAGCTTCCCTGCCTCATAGTCGGCCCACGTCGCGGTATAGTTGAAGCGCAGCGTCGTCAGCGCCTGGCACATGTCCTCGTTGTCAGTCCAATGCAAATCATTCATCAATGCTTGAAAACGACGCACTTCCTGTGGCGTAATATCCTTCTCACTATCAGAAATATAAATGAAGACGAGAAATATAAATTTCGCCAAATTTGGGCTATATTTCTCAGCCTCGGCTCGAATAGTCAGCGCATCCATACGAATATTTCCCTACAGTCTGGTCGGCTTTGCCGCGTTCGGGGCGAACCGAAGGCGAGAGTCGCCGCCTAGGTGACGATCAATTGCGGCACACGGATCTCTGTCGGAGCGGGCGTGTCCAACAGCGTCGCGATCGCGCCATCCCCTCGCAGGATCATGACGATCGCGAACTCGCTGACGATCTCAAGCACGGGCGCTCCGTCGCCACCGGAAGCGATGCCCGGATCGATCAGATCGCCGGCTTCGAACATCCGTGCGGACAACCCTGCCACGGCGCCGGGTTGCAGGGCGCGGACCGATCCGAACTGGACGAAGAAGGCGTTGCCGGAGTCGTCGGCTGAAGGAAGCACATCGCCGGCCCGATACCGCCCGACCTGCCCGTCGCGAACGATCTCCGCGAGAGCCGGCAGACCGAGCGACCGCAAGGCCGTGTTACGGGCAAGCGCCACCAGCCGCATCGCCGGGTCGAACGATCGCAGCGAGTGGCTTTCGGCCTGCTCTTGCCAGTCGATGCGGATGCTGGGTCCGGCGTCCGACGGTTGCCCGAATGTCAGGAGTGCGTTGCGCTGGATCGCGGAGGATTCGCCGGCGCAGGCGATGCCATCGGCGAAGATCTCGACGTCGTCGAGCCGCATGACGCGGACCTCCTCCGGCGCCGATCGGATCGCCATGTGGTAGGGCCACAGAACCGGGCTGGCGATGACGATGTCGTTGCCGGGGCCGCGCCCCACCGTGATCACCGACTGCGAATGCATCGAGATCATCCGCTCGCCGCCGGGGAGCACGACCTCGGCGCGGATGGCGTGCTCCGGCGGCCTGGACTCTGCTGCCGCAACGGTGCCGATCAGGATGTCGACCGTCTGCCGCAGCAGCCAATGACCGTCCGCCGCCCCGCTGTCCGCGAGTTGCCGCGCGACCTCGCGCGTCAGGGTCGTGTCGACATAGTCGAATGCGGCCAGCGCGAGGGCGCGAATGACGGGAGATTCATCTTCCAGCAGCGATTGGAGGCTGCCGGCGCGATCGAGGCCGGCCGTGATGGTCTGGCGGAACGACCGTCTCGGCATATCCGCGGGCCGACTGCCGTCGATGGCATCAGCGCCGACCTCGCCCCGCAGGATATCGGTGATCCCGTCACCGAGCGCATCTTCCCATCGGATGTCCCGCGACCCGGCAACCGGGTGGGACAGCGCCTCGATCACGCTGTCTCCGGCCAGGGCGGACAGATCCTGCGCATACCACCGGCCGAGGCTGCTGTCCCCGAACGCATGCAGGCAGGAGAGGCCGGCTTCGCAGAGCGCTGCGATGCTGTCCGTGTTCGCCGCCAGCAGCAATTCGTTCAGCGTCCGGCCGAAGCGATTGGGCAGGATGGAATCCTGCAGGCAGAAGCTCACCCCCTGCAATTTCATCAGGGTGTTGAGGATCGTGTTCATCTGGCGCGCCAGCATGCCGCCCTCTGCCAGGAGTTCCGTCAGGACATCGCGGTGCTCGGCATCGGTGATCTGCAGGCTGACGCGCAGGGACTTGATCGTCGATTGCATGCCCGGGTCGGCCAGGATCATGTCGAGGGTGCGGCCGGATGCGACATGCCCCACGAGATATCTGCCGATGATTTCGTGGTAGTTGGCGATGCAGGCCATCCGCTCGATCGTGATGGTCCGCTTGACGTCGGGGGTCGCCTCCGCCACGCCCGACTCCTCGAGCAACAGCAGATGATCCTCGTCGCTGATGCCCATCTGCTGCCGCACGTCCTGCAGCAGTGCGGCTGGCGAGACGGCCCCCGTCTTGTCGGCGGAGATGGCGTCGTCCAGCAGATTGCGGTAGGCCTGAAGCTTGTGCTCGCGCGAAAGGTCCGGCAGCACCTTGGCCAGGACATAGATCTCGTCAGGCTTCAGCTCACCGATCGACCGGCCTTCGAGATAGCGGCTGAAGTCGACCTTCAGCTTCTTTAGCTGATCCAGCAATCGCGACGCAATTTTCTCGCGCTCATACTTGAACGCCGACCGGCCCAGCGTCTGCCACAGCCACATCGTGCTGAGCGAGACAACGAGAATATCGACGATGTGGCTGACGACCGGGGGGAACAGCGCCAGGGTGGGCCGGCCCCCGTACTGGTAGAAGATATTGATCGACAGATAGGCGCTGACGCCAAGGCAGTGATTGACGATTTCGACTTCGGGGATCCTGGTGCCGCGGTTGCGCACCAGGCGATAGGCCCGCTCCAGCATGGTTCCCAGGACGAGGGTCGCCAGCACTGCGCCGCCGATGACGAGCGGCACGGCGAGGAGCTTCGGGATCGGAATGGAATGGCCTGCGATGTACAGGCCGGGGTCGAGGAGCCGGCCGAGCGCCCCTGTCTCATGGCTCCAGATACCCGAAAAGTAATAGTCCCAATTCCCCGAATACAGGTAAAAATACCAATAAAAGCCGATAATTAGGCCGTTAAACATATAATAGACGTGTCTCCGCTGCGGCTTGAGGATCGAGCTCCAATAAGACTGCTCGAGATCGATGTCGCCACAGTTGACCGTGCAGCCGACGCAGGCGCTGCGTTCCCCGGCGGGCGAGCTGGTCCGGCACATCGACTGCGACACGCTCGGTCGCAGCAGGTGCGGCGCGCTCTCCAGAAGTCCGCGCGGTTCAGTGTAGATTTTCTGGACGATATTGGCGGGACAAAAGTAGTTGCACCAGGACTTGCCGCCCCAGAGATAGCCGACCAGAAATGCAGCGCTCAGGACCAGGATCATCGCGCCGGCCAGTGCGTAGCGATCGCTGTTGATGAACAGAATCCGCGCGCTCAGGCCCACAAACAGAATGCCGAACTGAAGATACCAGGCGTTGCGGTCGAGCCAGCCACCCCGGACGATTAGGGCCAAGGTGCGATCGATCTTGCCGGTCCGGCGCTGCAGGACCATCCGCCGCCGTTGCCATCCCATGTAGCGCGGCAGTTGGGACATCAGGGATAGCGGGCAGACGCGTCGCCAGGCCTCATGCCCGAACACCATCAGGCAGAGCGGGATGAGCGGGACGACCATCGTCCAGAACACCCGGGCCCCGATCTGATACGGGGCGTTGGTCAGGACACCGTCCTGGACCGCGACCTCGACGGTGTTCGTCCCCAGGAAGCCGGTGCTGCCGGTCCAGTCGGACGTGATCGGGTCCCAGAACAGTGAGCCGATGAGTCCCACCCATCCCACCAGCAACGCGCCGCGAACGACTAGCATCTTCCATTCGGCTGTTCGAGCCAGCATGTCAGACCTCTCATCCAGTAGCGGCACAGGCGACGACGACCGATCGAGAGATGCGCTTGTTTGGCCAACGCGCTTTGCGATACTCGGACCGATGTCGGCAAGCTGTCCCCAAGGGCTCGCTGCCACCAAAGGTAAAGCGCACGGCGGATGCTTGTCGCGCATCGCCGAGGTCATACGGCTATATCGACATTGCATAGTGAAATGGTTTGCGATCGGCAGACAGTAAATCCGCTAATCAATAACGCGTCGCGACCACCATTTCGCTTGGGTAGCCACGATGAAACGCGATCTCGACCTTCAGAGCAGTTGTGCGACGCCGCCGGCTGCGGCCGTCGGCCGACGTTGCATCATTTCGGCCCTGCCGGCGCTGGCCCTGTTGTTTTTCCTGCCCACCCTGGTGATGCCCACCCTGGTGATGGCAGAAATGCCGGAGCCGATCGCGCCGATCCCACTCGACCAGGCGCTGGATCCGCGGAAGGTCGCCTTGGGCGAGGTCCTGTTCCAGGACACGCGGCTCTCCAAAGACAATCAGAACTCCTGTGCGTCCTGCCATGCACTCGACCAAGGCGGAGGCGATGGCTTGGCGCTTTCGCGCGGGCTCGGCGACGTGCCGGGAAAGAGAAACTCGCCGTCGATCTTCAACTCGGCACTGAACTTCCGCCTGATGTGGGACGGCAGGTTCTCGACGCCGGAGGAGCAGATCGAGGCTGCGATCCACGACTCCTCCGTGATGGGCACATCCTGGCCGGAAATCATGGCCAAGCTGGCCCCGGACCAGGCGCTGCAGCAGACCCTCGCCAGCATCTATCCCGAAGGGATGCAGCCGGAGACCATTACCGATGCCATCGCGACCTACGAACGGTCTCTCACCACCCCCAATGCACGCTTCGACAAGTTCCTGCGCGGCGATGCGAAGGCCATCAATGACGATGAGCGCGAGGGCTACCGGCTCTTCAAGACCTATGGCTGCGCCTCCTGCCACCAAGGCGTGAATGTCGGCGGCAACATGCTCCAGGTCTTTGGCGTGCTGGGAACACCCGGGGATTATTTCCGTTCGCTCGGCACCAACACCCCACCTGATTTCGGGCTCTACAACATCACCAAGGTCGAGGCGGACAGGTACGTCTTCCGCGTTCCGAGCCTGCGCAACGTCGCGCTGACGGCGCCCTATTTCAACGACGGTTCTGCCGCCACCCTGACAGACGCCGTCGATGCCATGGCGAAATATCAGCTTGGACGCAAGATACCGGCCCAAGACAACGCGCTGATTGTAGACTTCCTTCGCACCCTTACCGGCGAATACCGAGGAAAATCTCTCGAAACGACCGACCCTCAAAATTCACCATGAATTTTTCACTTCGAATGCAAAGAAGCAGAGATCGTGATGGAGAGCCGGCCATGTTCGTCAGCCGCAAGGCCCCTTGGATAGTCTTCGTCACTGTGCTTCTGATGGCGGCGCTGGTTCTTCTGCTGATGCTGCGGGCACCGGACACCAGGCTGGCGGACGCACAGGCAAGCATCACCGACATGAAGCAGATCGATGCTGTCTGGAGCGCCAACGTCCTGAGCCTGGAGCAGGGCCTGAATCCGAACTACGATTCCGTAGCCACCCCCGTCGTCAGCCTGATGCAGCATTACAGCACCATCGCGCGCCTGGCAAAGAGCGGCGAGGCAGAGGCCCTGCAATCTACGCTGGTTGGCTACAAGACAGCACTGGATGACAAGATCGGCATCGTCGAGAAAATCAAAGCGCAGTATTCCATCATCAGCAATTCCTCGCGTCTGTTGCCGATTGCCGCAGCGGATCTGTTCACGCAACTCGAGGGAGAGGCGATCGACGGGCAGGGTCAGGAGATCGCCGATCTCCTGACCCGCATCGTCATCAATGTGGCGAGCTACATTGTCACGCCCGGCGAGCAGGTGCGGGAGGACATCGACCAGCAGATGGCGGCCTTGCGACAGGCCGCCAGCAGGACATCACCCGATGCAGCCTCCAAAATGGATACGCTGCTCGTCCATGTCGACATCATCCTCCGGCAGCGGCAGCTCGGCACCCAGCTGATCGTGGCCTTCATGGCGGCACCGACCGCCCCGGCCATCGACCGCCTCCAATCCGCCCTTCAGGACCTGGAGAACGACCAGAGCCGGCAGTGGACGCTGCTGCGCGATCTGCAGATCCTGTGCATCATCCTGATCGTTGCGGCTGCGGCTTGGGGGGCCCATGGGCTGCGCCGGCGCTACAAACGGCTCAACCAGGACAATTCGGCGCTGCAGCTGGCCAATGAGGACGCGCAGTCGCAACTGATCCAGTCGTCGAAGCTGTCGGCCATGGGCCAGATGGTGGCCGGCATCACCCACGAGATCAGCACCCCGCTCGCCTATGTAAAGGCGGTGTTCTCGCTGATCAAAGACCAGATGGCCGAGATCAACGCCGCCGCCGGAGGTGCTGCGTCCGGCGGCGACGCGCGCCCGACGACGAAGGATGGGGAGCGGGAGGAGCGGATCGGCGAGCTGAACATGCTGATCGACGAAGGCGTCCACGGTCTCGACGAGATCTCCAAGCTGATCATCACGATGAAGAATTTCTCCCGTCTGGACAAAGGCCGCCTCGAATTTGTCGACGTGGAAGAGGCCCTGGACAGTGCGACCCTGATTGCCCGGTCGGAGATCAAGTACATCGCCGAAACTGTCAGGGATTACGGCAATGTTCCAAAGATTCACGCTTCGGCAACACAGCTGAAGCAGGTGTTCCTGAATCTTATCAACAACGCCGCCCATGCCATGGCCGACCAACCCAATCGCGGCAAGCTCATCCTGCGCACACGGCAGGAGTCCGGCGACACCATCCGGATCGAAATCGAGGACAGCGGATGCGGCATCCCCGCCGACGTGCTGCCCAGGATCTTCGACCCGTTCTTCACCACCAAGGATGTCGGCAAGGGCACCGGCATGGGGCTGTCGATCTGCTACCGCATCATCCACACCCATGGCGGCACCATCTCCGCCAGATCCAGGGCCGGCGCGGGGACCATCTTCACCATCATCCTGCCGCATCGCGCCAAGACCGATAGCGAACAGATGTTTCGCGCCAGGGCCGACGGTGAATACCAGCTGGACCATGCCACATCGTCAGGCCCTTTGGGCCTCGTTCGAGACAATCCGTGATGCTTCCAAGGTTTGAAGGAGAGCGAGATGAGTGACACGCCGAGCCTCCTCTTCGTGGATGATGAAGAGCGTATCGTTAAACTTCTCAAGGTCATGTTCAGGTCGACCTATGAGGTCCATACCGCCGTCAGCGGCCGCGATGCCCTGGCGATCCTCGAAAACCACCATATCGACGTCATCGTCTCAGACCAGCGCATGCCCGAGATGGTCGGGATCGAACTGCTGTCGCAGGTCTGCAAGAGATGGCCGAACACGGTGCGGATCCTGCTCACCGGCTATAGCGACCTGGTCGCCATCATCGGTGCGGTCAATGAAGGCGAGGTCTTCCGCTTCCTCAACAAGCCCTGGAACCACGAAGAGCTTCGCCAGGTGATTGCCGAGGCGGTCGAGATCGCCCGCTCCGCGCCGGCCGCGGACGACCCGACGGGCGAGGACGCCGTCCAGACTCCTCCTCTCGGCGTCGCCACGAAGCTTCTGGCGATCGACGGTTTGGCGGCCGATCGCCAGGAGGTCGTCGAGATGTTCACCCGCGACTACAACATCCTGACGGCATCCACCATCGAGGAGGCGCTGGAGATCCTCCAGCAGGAGGAGGTGGGTGTCATCGTGACGAACAGCGAGGTCGGCGGCGTCGACGCCAGCGAGATGCTGGCCAAGATCTGCGAGATGGACCCCTCCATCACCGTCGTGGCGACGACCGCCAACCCCGACGCCGACACCATCGTCAAGCTCATCAACCAGGGCCAGATCTACCGCTTCGCCATCAAGCCGCTCAGCCCCAACGTTTTCCGCCTGGCGGTCAGCGCCGCCATCCGCGAGCATCGCCGGCGCCTGGTCGACCCGAGATTTGCCCGCCAGCCGAGGCCGGTGACGGCGGTGGCGGCGGCGGCGGAACGCACCGGTCTTCTCGACAATATCGTCCGGAGCCTGGGGCGCTTCACCAAGGTCCGCTGATGCCGGGCCCGCCTGTCGACGGCGGCTGGCCGGCGCCGAGATCGGCCATGCCGATCAGCCCGGCATCATGGCCCAGCGCAGCCGGGCGCAGATCGATGCGGAACTGTGGCGGCTCGGCCCCGAGGGCGCGGCTCACCCGGTCGAGGAAGCCGGGCGCCAGTCCGACGCCGCCGCCGACCACCGCCAGGTCGAGGTCCAGCGCGGCCCGCAGGTTGGCCAGCAGTTGGACGATGGCGGCGGCAGCCCGGTCGATCAACGCCCCCGCTGCCGGGTCCTGCCCTGCCCGCCGGAACAGCGCCGGCGCATCCATCGCCTCGCCGAACGCCGCGGTCGCCGCCGCCGCCAGAGCCCGGCCCGAGGCGATGGCCTCGACGCAGCCGCGCCGGCCGCAGCCGCACAGCGGCCCGTCCGGCGCCACCACGACATGGCCGAGATGACCGGCCAGGCCGCCCGACCCGACCCGCAGGCGACCGTCCAGCACCAGCCCGCCGCCGACACCGGTGGAGATGGTTAGGAACACCATCGAGCTGACGCCCCGCGCGGTGCCATGGCGAAATTCGCCCCAGGCCGCCGCCTGGGCGTCGTTGACCGCACGCACCGGGACGCCGAGCCGGTGCTGCAGCGCCGCGA
>NZ_JBYRFX010000347.1:0-4151 GCF_057815775.1 Inquilinus sp. | reverse complement strand
CCAGGAACGGGATGGTGATCTTGGTGAAGCGCTGCCATGCCGTGGCGCCGTCGATCGCCGCCGCCTCGTAGAAGTCGGACGGGATCGCCTGCAGCGCCGCCAGCAGGGTGATGGCGAAGAACGGGATGCCGAACCAGATGTTGGCGACGATCGGCCCCCACATCGCCAGGTCGGGGTCGGACAGGATGTTGAACGGCTCGGACAGGATGCCGAGATCGGCCAGCCAGTAGGGCAGCGGCCCGACCACCGGGTTGAACAGCCAGGCCCAGACCAGGCCGGACAGAAAGGTCGGCACCGCCCAGGGCAGGAACACCAGCGCCTGCACCGTGCGCTTGCCGTGGAACGGCCGGTTCAGCAGCATCGCCAGCCCAAGCCCGCCGAAGAACTGGAACACCAGGCTGCCGACCGTCCACCACACGGTGTTCTTCAGCGCCCGCCAGAAATTGGCGTCGTGGATCAGCGTCTCGAAATTCTTGAAGCCGACCCACGAGCTCTTGAACGGCCCGAAATCCTGGAAGGCATAGGACAGCCCGACGATCAGCGGCACCAGCAGGCTAAGCGTCAGCAGGATCAAGGCCGGGCTGAGATAGAGCCAGGGCTCCAGCGCATTGCCCAGCGCGCGGCGGAAGGAAGATCCCGGGCGGTTGCCCGGGATCACGTCGGTTGCGGTCACTTCTTGCCGGCCAGGAATTTCTGCTGGGCCGTGGTGAGGTAGTCGGCCCATTCCTTGGCGACGTCGGCGGCCGGCTTCTGGCCCAGCAGGGCCTCCTGGAAGCTCTGCACCGACATCACGTCGAAGAAGTAGCCGAACTCCTCGAGATGGGCCGGCCACGGCACCGGCTGCCACTGCGGGTCATTCAGCTCCTTGAACAAGCCGGCATAGAGGTCACCGGCGAAGTGCGCGTCCTTCTCGGCGCCCTTGTGGATCGGCAGGACGCCGACGAACTTGGCCCATTCGATGTTCTGCTGGCTGTCGAGCAGGTAGGACATCAGCTTCCAGCTTTCCTCCTTGTGCTCGCTGTTGGCGAACATCGACCAGCCGGCATAGCCGATCGAGGGGTAGGCGTGGCCGCCGGGGCCGACCGGCATCGGCGCCACCGCGAAGTCCTCGGGCTTCATGTGGTCGAGGATGCCGATCATGGCGTCCGGATCGTTGTCCAGCATGGCGCAGGCGCCGGAATAGAAGCCGGTGACGGTCTCGTTGAAGCCCCAGTTCAGGCTGTCCTTCGGCGCCCCGCCGGCCTTGTACAGGTCGATCAGGAACTGCATGCCCTGGACCGCGCCGTCATCGCTGAAGGTCGAGGTGCCGTCGTCGTTGAAGAACTTGCCCTTGCCGTCCATCGACAGCATGAAGAAGGCGGTGCCGCCGGTGCCGCCCTTGCCGCCGCGCAGGCAATAGCCGGCCTTGCCGCCGCCCAGCGCGCCGATCTTCTTCGACACGTCCATGAATTCGTCGAGCGTCTTCGGCGGTGCTGTGATGCCGGCCTCCTGGAACAGCTTCTTGTTCCAGTACAGGCCGCGCAGATAGAAGCCGTAGGGCACCATGTAGGGAGTGTTGTTGACGGTCTTCGAGAACTGCACCGCCCGGTCGCCCAGGGTCGGGGCTTCGTCCCATTTGGCGATGTAGGAGGTCAGGTCTTCGAGCTGGCCGTTGTTGGCATAGAGCGACATCCAGCGCTCCGGCATCTCGGCGATATCGGGGGTCTCGCCGGCCTGCACCATGGTCAGGAACTTCTCGAACGCCTCGCCCCAGGGCAGCGAGATGATCTCGACATGGATGCCGGGGTTGGCGGCTTCGAACTTGTCGATCTGGCCCTTCAGGAACTCGGTGCGCTGCGGGCTGGTGATGACCTCGACCAGCTTGAGGTTGGTGTCGGCCAGCGCCGGCCCGGTGAATGCGATCGCGGCCAGACCGGCCAACAGCAACAGACGTTTCATTTTTGCCTCCCCTGTTTGACGATGGAACGGAAACTTCAGCCCGCGGCGAGAAGTGCGCGGTCGAGATCGGCCCAGAGATCCTCGGTGTCTTCCAGGCCGACGGCGATGCGGACGATGCGCGGCGAGACCGCGAAGGCGGACAGGGCGTTCGGCCCCTGGGCCTGGCGCAGCGATGCCTGGGCCGGGATCACCAGGCTTTCATGCCCGCCCCAGCTGACGCCGAGCTTGAACAGCCGTAGCCCATCGACGAGGCGGGGCACATCGACCCGATCATCGACCTCGAAGGAGAACAGGCCGCTGTGGCCGGTCAGCGTGGCGCCGCCGGGATGGTTCGAGAAGGCCGGGTGCAGCACGCGGGTGACCAGCTTGTGGTCGGCCAGGCGCCGGGCGATGGCCAGGCCGCTCTCGTGATGCTGGCGCATCCGCAGCGGCAGGGTGCGCATGCCGCGGATCAGCAGCCAGGCCTCGAACGGTGACAGCTTGCCGCCGAGATAGGGGTAGGTCAGGTCGTTGACCCGGGCGATGCGTTCGGCCGAGCCGGCGATCACCCCCGCCACGGTGTCGCTGTGGCCGCTGAGGTACTTGGAGGCGGAGTGCACGACCAGGTCGACACCGTGCTTCAGCGGCTGCTGGAACAGCGGCGTCGCCCAGGAATTGTCGATGATGGTGGCCGCGCCATGCGCCTTGGCCAGGGCGGCCAGCCGGCCGATCTCCTGCAGGTCGAAGATCATCGAGGTCGGGTTTTCGAGATACAGCAGCTTCGCCCCCGGCAGCGCCGCCTCGACCGCCGCGAGGTCGCCGGCATCGACATAGTCGACGGTGACGCCGACCCGGGGCAGCAGCTTCTCGAAGAAGCGATAGGAATCGCCATAGACGTTGCGGGTGCACAGGATGCGGTCGCCGGCGCTGGCGATGCTGAGCACGGCGGAGCTGATCGCCGCCATGCCGCTGGCGGTGCCGCGCGCCGCCTCGGCGCCTTCCAGCGCCGCGATCTTGCGCTCGAACTCCTGCACCGTCGGGTTGTTGCCGCGGGAATAGATCGGCCGCTGGATCTGGCCGGAGAACGCCGCCTCCATCTCCGCGTAATTGGCGAAGGTGAAGAGGGAGGTCTGGTAGATCGGCGGCACCACCGCGCCGGACGGGAAGGCATCGTCATGCGCCAGCTGGGTGGCGGCGGCGTAGTCGTCGGCGGCGTATTCGTCAGTCATGGGCAGGCCCGCGGTTCCGGTCGGCGTTGCGGATGTCTTCGTCGACCATGTCGATGATGGTCAGCGCGGCGTTGCGCGCGCCGTCCGGGTCACGCCGGACGATCGCGTCGTACATCACGCGGTGATAGGGGAAGGTGCGTCCGGCGAAATCCGGCATGTCGAGCGGGTTTTCCCAGAAGCGGTGGAAGGCGTCCCGCATGCTGGCCAGGATCTGCTCGAAGATCGGGTTCTCGGTGGCGCGGAAGATCGACTGGTGAAATTCCCAGTCCTGCTCCGGCGCGTCGCCGTATTTCAGGTGATGCGCTTCCATGATGTCGAGGCGGCGGCCGATCTCGGCGACCTGCACGGGCGTTGCCCGGCGGGCGCAGATCGCCGCGGCCTCGCCCTCCAGCGCCCGGCGCACTTCCAGCGTGTGCAGCAGCGTGTCGACGTCCGAGGCGCGGCCGATGGTCAGCGGCATGTGGATGCTGGCAGTCGAGACGGCGACGCGCAGATAGGTGCCACTGCCCTTGCGCATCTCGACGATGCCCAGGCCTTCCCAGCGCTTCAGCGCCTCGCGGATGGTCGAGCGGCTGACCTGCAGCTGCTCCGCCAGATCCCGTTCCGGCGGCAGCCGGTCGCCCGGCCCGATGCCGGATCGCTCGACATGCTCGGCGATCGCCGCCAGCGCCGCTTCGTCACGCGTCGGCGTGCGGACCGGAAGCAGCGATGTTGAGCGGGGTCGCAGGGACATGAGTGGCGGCGTCATCAAAATTGGTCTGACATCCCGACCACTTCTATGAAATGCAACAAATTGCGTCAATATGCGGTTGCGGCGGTTTCGCTCTGCGGGGCAAATCGCAATATCATTGCGAGCCGCCCAGGGTTGGGTTGCCGGGCTGGGCTATCGGGGATGTGGGTGCGTATGCGTTTATCGGGCTGGACATGGGGCTGGATCGCGATCGCCGGGGCCATGCTGCTCACTGGCCCGGCCATGGCCAAAGGCAAGGACGAGACGGTCGAGCA
>NZ_JBYRFX010000346.1:0-6455 GCF_057815775.1 Inquilinus sp. | reverse complement strand
CGATCTCTGGATCGCCACGCCCCGGCGGGGCTCGCGATGACGGTTATGAATTGGCCTTCGACCTATCAAAGGGGGCGGCTCAGAAACCGACCGCGTCGCCGCCCTTCAGCTTCAGGATCGCGCGGGCCTCGTCCGGCGTGGCGATCTCGGCGCCGAGGCCTTCGATAATCTGGCGCACCTGGCGGACCTGCTCGGCGCTGGATTGCGCCAGCCGGCCCTTGCCGATCCACAGCGAATCCTCCAGCCCGACGCGGACGTTGCCGCCCAGGGCCACGGCCTGGGCCGCGATCGGCAGCTGGTGGCGGCCGGCGCCCAGCACCGACCAGTGGTAATCCGCGCCGAACAGCCGGTCGGCCGTGCGCTTCATATGCGCCACATCCTCCGGATGCGGGCCGATGCCGCCGAGGATGCCGAACACGCTCTGCACGAAGAACGGCGGCTTGACCAGGCCGCGCTCGGCGAAATGCGCCAGGGTGTAGAGGTGGCCGATGTCGTAGCACTCGATCTCGAAGCGGGTGCCGTTCTCGGCGCAGGTCGCCAGGATGTATTCGATGTCGCCGAAGGTGTTGCGGAACACCCGGTCGCGCGACCCTTCGAGATAGGGCTGCTCCCACGCATGCTCGAAGGTCTTGAAGCGGCCGAGCATCGGGTACAGGCCGAAATTCATCGACCCCATGTTCAGCGACGCGACCTCCGGCCGGAAGGTGGCGGCCGGGCGCACCCGCTCCTCCACCGTCATGGTCGCGGCGCCGCCGGTGGTGATGTTGATGACGCAGCCGGAGCGCTGCTTGACCACACTCAGGAACGGCGCGAAGGCCTCCGGCGACTGGTCGGGCCGGCCGTCCTTCGGGTCGCGCGCATGCAAATGGACGATGGCCGCCCCGGCCTCCGCCGCCTCGACCGCCGCATCGGCGATCTCCCGCGCCGTGACCGGCAGGTGCGGCGACATCGACGGCGTGTGGATCGACCCCGTCACCGCACAGGTGATGATGACCTTGTTCTGCTGTGCCACTCGATGATCCCTCGTCTCTTTCGGGCTACTTGACCGCGCCCTGGGTGATGCCGGCGATGAACTGGCGCGACAGGGCGATATAGACCAGCATGATCGGCAACGCGGCCAGGGACAGCCCGGTGAAGAGCACGCCCCAATTGGTGGTGAATTCGCCCATGAACACGGTCAGCCCCTGCGGCAGCGTCTTCAGGTTATCCGACGTGATCAGGATCAGCGGAAAGAAGAAATCGTTCCAGATCGGCACCGCGTTCTGGATCGCGACGATCACCATGGCCGGGCGCGCCAGTGGCAGCATGATCGACACCATCACCCGCAGCTCGCTGGCGCCGTCGATCCGGGCCGATTCCTCCAGTTCGCGCGGCAGGGCGCGCAGGAAGCCGGTCATGATGAACACCGCGGACGGGATACCCATCGCGGCATAGACCAGCACCAGCCCGGCATAGGAGTTGGTGAGGCCCAGCGTGTCGAGCTGGATGAACAGCGGGATGATCGCCAGCTTCAGCGGCACGGTCATGCCGCTGAGGAAGAACATCAGCACCAGGGCGCTGAACCGGAACTTGTACCGGGCGATGGCATAGGCGGCCATGGTGCCGACCACCAGGATCAGCAGCACCGACGCACCGGTGACCAGGACGGAGTTGAAGAGGTAGCGGACGAAATTCGTCTCGGACCAGATCTTCTCGACATTGGCCAGCGAGATGGTCTGCGGCAGCGCGAAGGGCGAGGTAAAGATCTCGGCATTGGTCTTGAACGACGACATCACCATGACGAGCAGCGGGTAGATCATGACGAAGGCGTTGAGCAGCAGCAGCGCCTGGATCGCGCCCGTCTTCACCGACCAACGCCGGTCGAGGGCGGGGCCGCTGTCGGGGATCGCCGTCACGGCCGTCACAGCTCGACCTCCCGCCGCCGCAGCAGCCGTAGGGCCACGGCGGTGAAGCCGGCGATCAGCAGGAACATCAGCACCGCCAGGGCGCTGCCCTGGCCGTAATCCTGGATGCCCGTCGTCGTGCTGCCGAAGGCGGTGCGATAGAAATACAGGCCCAGCACGTCGGTCGACCCGCCGGGCGACCCGGTCAGCCCGGCCATGATGTAGGGCAGCTCGAACCAGTTGAAGCTGCCGATGAAGGTCAGGATGCAGACGATGGTGACGCTGGGCGCCAGCAGCGGCCAGATGATCCGCAGCAAGAGGGTGCGGTCGCCGGCGCCGTCGAGCCGCGCGGCCTCAATCACCTCCTTGCTGATGCGCTGCATGCCGGCCAGCAGCACCAGGGTCGGGAAGCCGAGCCAGTGCCAGACATTGGCCAGCACGATGCTGCCCAGCGCGGTCGATTCCTGGCCGAGCCAGGCGGGGCCGTGGACGCCGACCAGCGCCAGGGCCTGGTTCACCAGGCCGAACAGCGGGTGCAGGAACAGCTTCCACAGGAAGCCGACGATGACCGAGGACAGCACCACCGGCAGGAACACGATGACCTGGTGGACGCGGTGGCCGGGCAGCGCCTTCAGCAGCGCGAAGGCGATCAGCAGGGCAGTGCCGTTCTCAAGCACCATCAGGGCACAGAACACGACGACGTTGTGGTGCAGGGCATTCCAGGTCCAGTCGCTGAACGGCGATTCCATCAGCACCTGGCGGAAATTCTCCAGCCCGACGAAGTCGGAAGGCTGCAGCCCGTCGAAGCGATAGAAGGCCAGCCGGAAGGCCGACAGCAGCGGCCAGGCCACGAACACCGACATGATGGCGGCGGCCGGCAGCAGCAGGAAGGCGATCCAGAGCGACCGGCGCCGGGGCAGAAAATCGGACAGGCGGCGCCGGTCGCGGATCATGTCACTTGCCCTGGAACGGCGTGTACCATTTGGCGATGCCGTCGGTCAGGTCGGCGCCCAGCTGGTCCGGCGTGATGCTGCCGGCCATCATCTTGGTGATGTCGCCCTGCAGCAGCTCCGACCCCGTCGGCTTCTGGAAGCGGAAATAGACCACGTTGATGTGCGGCATCGCGGTCTGGTTCAGGGCCGCGACCTCGGCCAGCAGCGGGTCGTTGATGACCACGCCCTTGATCGGCGAGATGTTGCCCAGCAGCGCCGAGAACTTGTCGCTGAATTCCTTGGTGCCCATCCAGTTGACCAGCTTCAGCGCGGCTTCCTTGTTCGGCGACGCCGCGTTCACCGCGTAGCCGCCGTCATAGAATTTGGTGACGTAGCGCGGGTCGCCCGCCTTCGGCGCCGGCGGGCCGACGAATTCCATGTCGATCTGCGGGTTCTGCGCCTTGTAGGTCGAGATGTCGAAGCTGCCGCCGGCCAGCATCGCTGCCCGGCCGGTCACGAACAGCTGGCCCGCCGTGTCGTAGTCGATGCCTTCATAGCCGGGGGACATGACGTCGCGCAGCTCCAGCAGCTTGCCCAGCGCCGCGATGTAGCGCGGATCCTTGAACGTCGCCTTGCCCGAGGTCAGGTCGGCGACGAAATCCGGCCCAAGAAACGGGTTGGTGAAGATCGCCACGAACATCTCGTTGAACCAGCTGGTGCCCAGCCCGTTCGCCAGCGGGATGATGCCCTTGTCCTTCAGCGCCTTGCTGACGGTCATGAACTCGTCCCAGGTGGTCGGCGGGGTCAGCCCGGCCTTGGCGAACACCTCCTTGTTGATGAACAGGCCCAGCGTCTGTGAGGCGAAGGGCAGCGAATACACCTTGCCGTCGGCACGATAGGTGCCGGCGACCAGCGCGTCCGCCGGCATGTTGGCCAGCGACGGCACGGTGGCCGGGTCCTGCGCCACGAAGTAGCCGGCCTTCACGAACTGCTCCAGCCAGCCATAGGCGTGGGTGTGGATCACGTCGCCGCCATGGCCGGCCGCCAGCGCCGCCGAGACGATGGTCGGATAGCTCTCATCCGGGAAGGACTCGAACTTGACCGTGATATCCGGGTTGGCCTTGGTGAAATCCGCGAACAGCTCGTTGTAGGCGGCCTTGTCTTCCTGCCGCCAGGTCCAGAACGACACCTCGACCGCCTGTGCGGCTGTCGCTGCAAAACCCCAGATGGCCGCCGCGGCCAGGGCCACGCGCCCGATACGCCTGATGTTCATTTTTCGCCTCCCCTGCACCGCTGCGGTGCTTATGCGCAGCAACAGGAAATCATAGTTCTTGCCGGCTGGCTAGATAGTTTGTAAATCTGCCTAACTAACTCAGCAAGGGCGGGACAACCGTGGCCTCAGATCTCATCGCAGGCGTCGATATCGGCGGCACCAAGACCCGCATGATGGCATCCCGGGGCGGCAACATCGTCGCCGACGAGACCGTGACGACCGACACTTGGCGCATCCGCCAGGTCAAGACCGATGCCGCCGTGCTGGCCTCGCTGGTGCTGTCGCTGTGCGACGGCCAGGCCCCTGATGCGACCGTGGTCGGCGCCCATGGCTGCGACACCGACGACCAGTGCCGTGCCTGGCAGGCGGCCCTGGCCCCGCATCTCGGCGGCATCGTGCAGGTGGTCAATGATTCCGAGCTGATGGCCCCGGCCGCCGGCCGCTTCGGCGGCATCGGCGTGGTGGTCGGCACCGGGTCGATCGCGGTGGCGCGGACGCCGGACGGCCGGATGCTGGCGGCGGGCGGCTGGGGCTGGATCCTGGGCGACGAGGGCAGCGCCCCGTCCCTGGTCCGCGATGCGGCGCGGGCGGTGCGCGGCGCGATCGACCGCGGCGCGCCCGACGACCCGCTGACCGACGCCCTGATGCGCGCGCTGGGCACCGACGACCCGACGATGATGGGCCGGCTGCTGAACGACACGCGCAGCGGCGTGGTCTGGGGCCAGTATGCCAGCGCCGTGTTCGCCGCGGCCGACGCCGGGTCGCCCCTGGCGATCGGCGTGATCGAGGACGGTGCGAAGGCGCTGGCCGACCTGGTCGGCATCCTGATCCGGCGCGGCGCCGATGCCGGCAGCGTGGTCGCCGGCGGCGGCGTGATCGCCGAACAGCCCCGCCTGGTGCAGGCCTTCCGGGCCGCCATGGCCGCGGTATCGCCCAACAGCGACGTCGTCGTGCTGCGCGACCCGCCGGTGCTCGGCGCGCTGGCGCTGGCGCGGCGCGCCCTGCAGACCGTTCCCCAGACATCCTGAATCCCGATCGGAGACCGACCCATGCAGCGCATTGGATATCGCGACGCCGTCGCCCGGCAGCCGGACAGCCTGGAGGAAGGCCGGGTCGCGATCGGCCGCGCCCTTGACGCCCTCGACCTCGGCGCCTTCGCCGGCAAGGCCATCGGCCTGGCCGGGATCGGCGCCAGCTACCAGGCGGCAATCGCCGGCGCCTGCTTCCTGCGCACGCAGGGCACCCGGGCCTTCGCCTATTGCGCCACCGACCTCTATGACGGGGTGGATGCCGCGGCCGACGCCTTCATCGCCCTGTCCGCCTCGGGCCAGAGCCGCGAGACCGCCGACGTGATGCGGATGCGGTCGCACCTGCCGCGCATCGCCATCTGCCGTGACACCGCCAATCCGCTGGCGGAGCTGACCGGCCTGGCCATCGGCATGGCGTCCGGATCCGACAACGGCGCCAGCTCGACCGGCTACACCGGCACGCTGCTGGCGATCGGCCTGCTGGCCGACCGCATCGTCGGCGGCGCTCCCTCCGCCGATTGGACCGCCCTGCCCGAGGCCGTGAGCGCCCTGCTGGCCGCTGCGGCCGAGCCGGCGAAGCAGGCCGCGCGGCGCCTGTACCGGCGCGCCTCGATCGACCTGGTCGGCGCCGGCGCGGCCTTCGCCACCGCCGGGGAGGCCGCCCTGCTGATCCGCGAGGCGGTGCGCGTGCCGGCCTGCGCCTGGGATACGCTGAACTACCTGCACGGGCCGATGGAATCGCAGGACAGCCGGACCGGGCTGGTCGCCTTCGGCACCGGCCGGGAAGTCAAGGTCGCCCAGGATGTGGCCGGGTTCGGCTGCCCCTCGGTGCTGATCACCGCCCGCACGGACGTCGCCTCCGATGGCGAGCTGACCGTGATCCAGGTGCCGGAGTTCGGCAACGCCATCGCCGATGCGATCCTGCAGATCGTCGCGGCGCAGCTGATCGTCGGCGAGATGCAGGACACCGCCGGCCTGACCAACACCTCCTTCCGCTACCGCCAGACCGACACCAAGCTGAAGCCCTGGTCGCCGACGGAAGTGTAGGTCTCGGAATCTCTCTTTAACTGTCATTGCCGGGCTTGACCCGGCAATCCAGAGAATGTCGACAGCCTCTGGATGCCCGGATCAAGTCCGGGCATGACAGTTGTGGGGATGGTTCAAAAAAAATCCTGCGCTGAGCACAGGTGCCACGAACCTACTCCGCCGCCGCGCTCTCTGAATCCAGCGGCGGCAGGACCACGGCGGGGTGGCGGTTCTCGCCGAGGATCTGGCCCAGGCCGTGATCGGCCGCCAGCCGCATCGCCCCCAGGGCGGTGCCGTGGGCGCCCAGTGCGCT
>NZ_JBYRFX010000345.1:0-9545 GCF_057815775.1 Inquilinus sp. | reverse complement strand
CCAAGCGGAGATGTGGTTACAGATTGTTAATCCATTGCACTGTTTTCATTGACTAATCTTGAGATTCCGGGATTTTCGGGCCAATTCGGTGCGGTGTCACAACAACGTCGCATTTGTGAAGCCTTTTGCTTTTGGCTCTTTTCCGTTTCCAAAATCCAAACAATCGGTTAACCCGATCGCGAATGGCCGTGCCGGGGTGGTGGTGCATCGCTGCAACACTGCGCGAAATTCGCAACAGCATGGTCCATTTCAATTGCGGTCTAAGCCCGACCATCGTAAATCCAAAGGGAGCGGTCTGGTCGCAGCCCTTGAAGGAAGCGGGGGACGAGACCTCGGTTGAACCGTGATCAGCGAGGTATGAATTATGAAGAACAAGTTGCTTTACGCCGTCGGCGCGGCCGCCCTGCTCCTCGCAGCCCCTGCCATGGCGCAGCAGGCCACTGGCCTGTACGTCGGTGCCGGCGCTGGTGTGAACTTCCGTCAGGAAGACAGCTTTGACGTCAAGCAGAGCAACGTCGACGGCAAGTCGAAGTACAGCGTCGGCCCGGCCGGCGATGTCTACCTCGGTTACGACTGGGGTTCGTTCCGTGCGGATGCCGAAGTGGGCCTGCGCACCAACAACATCGACAAGTCGACCCTCAGCAACGGCACCGTCTTCAAGAACGGTAACGTCCGCACCATCAACGTGATGGCCAACGCCTACTACGACTTCGAGTTCGGCTCGCCGTTCGTGCCGTACATCGGTGGTGGCGTCGGTGTCGCCCTCATCAATTCGAGCCTCAAGCAGCACGGCTTCGAGTTCAACGACTTCAACACCCAGTTTGCCTACCAGGGCATCGCCGGTGTGTCGTACAACTTCTCGCCGAACCTGGCCGCCAACCTGGAATACCGCTACCTCGGCAACACCAAGCCGACGTTCAAGGACCAGGGCGCCAGCCTGAAGTACGACAGCAGCAACAACCACACGATCCTGGTCGGCCTGCGCTACACCTTCGCGCCGGCTCCGGACGTGATCCCGCAGACCGAAGTCGTCGCCGGCCGCAGCTACCTGGTGTTCTTCGACTTCGACAGCTCGCGTCTGACCCCGGAAGCCAAGCAGATCGTGGCCTCGGCCGCGGCTGACGCCCTCCAGGGCAAGACCACGCAGATCGGCGTCACCGGCCACACCGACCGTTCCGGTTCGGATCGCTACAACCAGGCCCTCTCGGTGCGTCGCGCTGAGTCGGTCCGTCGCGAACTGGTCTCGGACGGCGTTGCCGACGGCCTCATCGTGACCCGCGGCGTCGGCGAAGCCGATCCGCTGGTCCCGACCGCGGACGGTGTCCGTGAGCCGCAGAACCGTCGCGTCGAAATCGTCCTGCAGTAATCGGACGATCTAAAGATCCCATCGGGAGATTGGGGCGTCCTTCGGGGCGCCCCTTTCTTCGTCTGGGGTCTGGGAATGCATCGCAATTCCCTTGCCGTCATTCCCGCGAAAGCGGGAATCTCTCGCCGCGATCGACGTGACGAAGAGATCCCCGCTTCCGCGGGGATGACAGGACCAATGATGTTCAGTGAGGTCTTGGCTGTGCGGGCGTGACCCGCAAGGCAGGTCAGGCCGTCGCGCCCCGGGAGGTGAATCCGCTGTTGGCGAAACCTGGCTTGGCATAGGCCAGCGGCCGCCCGGCCGGGCCGTCGATGCCGCCACCGGCGGCGCGCAGCACGGCATCGCCGGCCGCCGTATCCCATTCCATGGTCGGGCCGAAGCGGAGATAGAGATCCGCCTCCCCCGCTGCGATCAGCGCGATCTTCAGCGAGCTGCCCAGCACGCGCCGCTCGGCGACATGCTGGCCGGCCAGCGCCGCCTCCAGCCGCGGGTCGTCGCGATGCGACCGGCTGGTCAGCACCACCAGGCCTTCCGCCGGCGGCGTCCGCACCGTGATCCGCTGCGGCGGCGCATCACCCTGTTGCTGCCAGGCCCCAGCGGAGGTGGCCCAGAACCGGCGATCGAGGGCCGGGGCGTCGACCACCCCGAGCACCGGCACGCCGGCAATCACCAGTGCGATGTTGACCGTGAATTCGCCGTTGCGGCGCAGGAATTCCTTGGTGCCATCCAGCGGATCGACCAGCCAGAAGCATTCGGCCGTCGGCGGCACGCCCTGGGCGGCGCATTGCTCTTCCGCCACCACGGGCACGCCGGGGGTCATGGCCCGCAGCTCCGGCAGGATCAGCGCCTCCGCCGCATGGTCGGCGGCGGTGACCGGGCTGCCGTCCTGCTTACGAATCGTGGTGCCGTCGAAGGCGGCGTAATGCTCCAGGATCACCCGGCCGGCACGGCGCGCGAGATCGACCACCGCCTCGATCGGCGGCAGGACCAATGGCTGAGCGGCTTGGCCGCTCATGCTGCTTCGCGGAGCGCCGCCCAGCTCTCCTCCAGCGCCAGTTCGAATCGCTGCAGCATCTCCTCGATGCCGGCTTCGTCGATGATCATCGGCGGGCAGAAGCCGATCAGGTCGCCCGGCATGGCGCGGGTCAGCAGGCCATGCGCCTGGGCCCGGCGGACCAGGCCGGCGCCGATGCCGCGGCTCTTGTCGAAATTGGCGCGGCTGGCCTTGTCGGCCACCAGCTCGGCCCCTGCGATCAGGCCGATGCCGCGCACCTCGCCCACCAGCGGATGGTCGCTATAGCGGCGCAGGCCTTCCTGCAGCACGGCACCGACCCGGCGCACCCGGTCGACGATGTCGAGCTCGTGGTAGATCTTCAGGGTTTCCAGCGCCACCGCCGCGGCGACCGGATGGCCGCCATAGGTGTTGCCGTGGCCGAACATGCCGTGCTTGTCGCTGCCCGCCACCAGGGCCTCGTAGACCCGGCCCGAGACCAGCGTCGCCGCGATCGGCAGGAAGCCGGCGGAGAGCTGCTTGGCCACGGTCATGATATCCGGCTGGATGCCGTAGGTGTTGCAGCCGAACCAGTTGCCGGTCCGGCCGAAGCCGCAGATCACCTCGTCCGCGATGAACAGGATGTCGTGCCGGCGCAGCACCGCCTGGACCTTCTCGAAATAGGTCCGCGGCGGCACGATCACGCCGCCCGCGCCCATCACCGGCTCGGCGATGAAGGCGGCCACCGTGTCCGGCCCCTCGGCCTGGATCGTGGCCTCCAGCTGGTCGGCAAGGCGGGTGGCGTAGTCCTCTTCGCTCTCGCCCGGCTCGGCGCCATGGTAGTGGTGCGGCGTGTCGACATGCACGACACGGCTGACCGGCAGGTCGAAGCCGTCCTGGGCATAGGCCAGACCGGTCAGGCTGCCCGACATCACGGTGACGCCGTGATAGCCCTTGCGCCGGGCGATGATCTTCTTCTTGTCCGGCCGCCCCAGCGCGTTGTTGACGTACCAGACGATCTTGACCGCCAGGTCGTTGGCCTCGGACCCGGAATTGACGAACAGCGCGCGTTCCAGCGGCTTCGGCGCGATGGCGATCAGCGCCTCGGCCAGATCGACCAGCACGTCCGGCACCTTGCCACCGAAGGCGTGGTAGAACGGCAGCTGCCGCATCTGCCGCGTCGCCGCCTCCACCAGCCGCTCCTGGTCGAAGCCGAGGCCGGCGCACCACAGCCCGGCCAGCCCCTCGATGTACTCCCGCCCCTCCTCGTCATAGACGTGGATGCCCTTGCCGCGGCTGATCACCAGCGGCCCGGTCTCGCGATGGGCACTGAGATTGGTATAGGGGTGCAGCAGGTAGGCGACGTCGCGCGCGGCGGTGGAATTGGGAATCACGAGGTCGGCCTCCCGGCAGTCTTCTGGATTGCCCCCAATGGTTACAGATCGAAGGCACGCCGTCCCGGGCGTTTCATGCATGCCGGGGGTGCCGCCCGGCGATACGCCAAGTGCGATCAGCCCTCATCCTCGCCCTGCCGCCGCCCCAGGGCCACGGCCAGGGTCAGGGCCAGGCAGGGCGTCGCCGACAGCGAACGGAAAGCGTCGATCTCGCCCTCATGCACCACGAAGCAGGCATCGGCGAGCGGGTAGACCGGGCTGAGGTCGCTGTCGGTGATGGCGACGACCGGCACCCCGGCCTCGCGCGCCCGGCGCGTCACCTCCAGCACATCGGGGGCATAGCTGCGGAAGGTGACGACCAGCAGGGCGTCGCCGGCCCGGATCGCCCGCGCCTGTTCCGCCAGCATGCCGCCGAAATTGTCGAGCAGATGCACCGGCCGGTCGAGCTGGGCCAGCAGGTAGGACAGGTAGACCGCGATCGGGAAGGAGCGGCGCTGCGCCACCAGGTGGATGCAATCCGCCCCGGCCAGGATGTCGACCGCGCGGGCGAACACCACCGGGTCGACATCGCCGCGCAGCCGTTCCAGCGCGCCGATCGAGGTGTCGATGAAGGCGTTCAGCGGCCCGGAATCTGCCTCGGTGGCACCGAAGCGGGCGTCCAGCGTGCGGATGCGGTCGTCATAGCTCGGCATCCGCTCGACCAGCTGGGCCCGGAACAGGCGCTGCATCTCCGAGAAGCCGTCGAAGCCGAGCGCCTGGGCGAAGCGGACCAGCGCCGAGGGCTGGACATCGGCCCGGGCCGCGATCACCGCCACAGTCTCCAGCGCGATCACGTCGGGATGGGCCAGCGCGAATTCGGCGATGGTCTTCAGCCGCTTGCTGAGCCCGGGGTAGCGGGCGGCGATGGCCGCGCGCAGCGCCTCGAAACTGTCCGGCGCCGTCTCGATCGCCCCTGCTTCCAGCCCCGCCATGCGCAACAGCCGTTCCAAATGTTCTGTTCTTTGGAATATTAATCGCAACTTCGCGTGCGAGGGAACGGCATTCCGCCATGGCCGGCCTTCCGGAGAGGTGGTATAGACCAGCCCACGCGCCGGCTTGCCGGTTGCGGCCGTCACTCCGGGACCAGGGCATGGCGACACGCATCCATATCGGCGTCGATGGCGGCGCGACCGGGACCAGGCTGCGGGCCGTCGATGCCGATGGCCGGGTGCTGGGCGAAGGCACCGCCGGGCCGTCCAGCCTGACGCTGGGCGTCGACGGCGCCTGGGGGCAGATCCGGGCCGCGCTGGCTGCGGCCGGCGTCGCCGAAGCCGATTTTCCCGACGCGGTGATCGCCTGCGGCCTGGCCGGCACCGGCCGGCCGGAGAAGCGGGCCGAATTCCGCGCCAAGGCGCCCGGCTTCTCCCGGCTGCGCCTGTGTTCCGACGCCCATGCGACGACGCTGGGCGCCCATGCCGGCCAGCCCGGCGCCGCGATAGCGCTGGGCACCGGCACGGTCGGCAGCGCCCTGTACGCCGATGGCGGCACCCGGCAGGTCGGCGGCTGGGGCTTCCCGGTCGGCGACGAGGGCAGCGGCGCCTGGCTGGGCCTGCGGGCGCTGGCCGAGACGCTGCAGCTGCTGGACGGCCGCGATGTGGAGGGCTCGGCGCTGCACCGGGCGATCTTCGAGACCTGCGGCGCCACCGGGCCCAAGCTCTTGTCCTGGACCTACCAAGCGCCCTCGACCAAATACGCCACGCTGGCGCCGATCGTGGTGCGGCTGGCGGCGCAGGCCGACCCTGCGGCGGTCCGGCTGATGCAGGCCGCCGGCCGCGAGGTCGACCGCTTGGCCCGCGCCCTGGACCCCGACGGCGCCCTGCCCTTCTGCGCCGGCGGCAGCCTCGCCGCGCCGCTGCGCCCCTATATGGACCCGGCGATCGCCGCCCGGCTGCGCCCGCCGCAGGGCGATGCCCGCGACGGCGCAGTGCTGCTGGCCCGGTCCCTGGCCCCCGGCGAAGCCTGGAGCGACGCATGACCAAGACCCTCGAAGGCCGCATCCTGACCCCCGATGGCTGGGTCGCCGGCCGGCTGCACTACGACACCCATATCCGCGCGATCGAACCGGTGCCCGGTATGGAGGGGCCGCTGGTGCTGCCCGGCTTCATCGACCTGCACTGCCATGGTGGCGGCGGCGCCGATGCCATGGACGGCGAGGACTCGATCCGCACCCTGGCCCGCACCCATGCGCGGCACGGCACCACCGCACTGCTGGCCACCACCATGACCTCGCCGGTCGAGGAGATCGGCCCGGCGCTGGACGGCGCCGGCCGGGTCATCGCCGGCCGCCGGCCGGGCGAGGCGCGGGTGCTGGGCGTGCATCTGGAAGGCCCGTTCATTAGTCCCGACCGGCTGGGCGCCCAGCCGCCCTATGCCATCCCGGGCGATCTCGGCCTGATGGCGGATTTCTGCGACCGGGCCGACATCCGGGTCGTCACCTGGGCGCCGGAGGCCGACCCCGACGGCAGCCTGCAGGCCTTCCTGGCGGCGCGCGACATCCGGGTGCAGCTGGGCCATTCCTCCTGCGACTACGAGACGGCGGCCGAGGCCTTCGCCCGCGGCGTCGACGGCGTGACCCACATGTTCAACGCCATGACCGGGCTGCACCACCGGGCGCCGGGCATCGTCGGCGCCGCCCTGGCCCATGCCGAGCATGCCGAGCTGATCCCCGACCTGCTGCATGTCCATCCCGGTGCGATCCGGGCGGCGCTGCGGGCGATCCCGTCGCTCTATGCCGTCACCGACGCGACTGCAGCCTCGGGCATGCCGGACGGCGACTACAAGCTGGGCCGCTACACCGTGCGCAAATGCGGCAACGGCGTGCGGCTGGACGACGGCACCCTGGCCGGCAGCTGCCTGACCATGGACAAGGCCTTCGCCAATTTCGTCGCGATCGGCCTGGCGCCGGAGGAGGCGTCGCGCCGCACCGCGACCCTGGCCGCCGACTATCTCGGCCTCGCCGATCGCGGCCGCCTGACACCCGGCGCCTGGGCGGATATCGTTGTTCTCGACGCCGAACTGCAGGTTCGCGGCGTCCATGTCGAAGGAGAGTCCATTGACCTCGATCATGCTTGAAGAGGCGCGCGAGGCGCCGGCCCGCATCGCCGAGCTGCTCGCGGCCGATGGCGACCTCTACCGCGATCTCGCCGCCCGGCTGCGCGGCACCCGGCCGCGCTTCGGCGTGACCATCGCGCGCGGCAGCTCGGACCACGCCGCCACCTATGCCGCCTACCTCCTGGGCAGCCGGCTCGGCGTCGTCACCGCCTCGCTGCCGCCCTCGCTCGAGACGCTGGGGCACAGCGACCTGGACCTGAAGGGCAGCGTCGCCATCGCCATATCGCAGTCGGGCCGCAGCCCCGATCTGGTGACGCCGCTGCGCCGGGCCCGCGAGCGCGGCGCCCTGACCATCGCCATCCTGAATTCGACCGACAGCCCGGCGGCCCAGGCGGCCGAGGTGATGCTGGACCAGCACGCCGGGCACGAGCGCGCCGTCGCCGCCACCAAATCCTACATCGCCAGCCTGGTGGTCGCCGCCCGGCTGTTCGCCGAATGGGCCGAGGATGCCGAGCTGAAGGCCGCGCTGCAGCGGCTGCCCGAGGCGCTGGAGGCCGCGACCCGGTGCGACTGGTCGGCAGCGACCGACGCCCTGGCCAAGGCCGACCGGATGATGGTCGCCGGCCGCGGCCTGAACTTGGGCGTCGCGCAGGAGAGCGCGCTGAAGTTCAAGGAGACCTGCATCCTGCAGGCCGAGGCGATGAGCGCGGCCGAGATCATGCACGGGCCGAAGGCGCTGGTCGAAGCCGGCTATCCCGTGCTGGCCTATGCGCCGAACGATGGCGGCCGGGACAGCGTGCTGAAGATGGCGGCCGAGTTCCGCGGCCTGGGCGCCAATGTGCTGCTGGCCGGCGCGCCTGATGTCGAAGGCGCCACCCTGCCGCTGCCGCCGCCGCTGCACCCCGCGCTGGACCCGATCCTGGCGATCGGCGCGTTCTACCCCTTCGTCGCCGGCCTGTCGGAAGCGCGCGGCCTGTCGCCCGACGCCCCGCGCAACCTGAGCAAGGTGACCGAGACGGTCTGACCCTCGGCCAACCGCCGATTCGGCACAAACCCGAGCGGCGCAATCCCGGACCAGCATGCGGCCGGTTCGGGATATTTTCCTGACGAACCCGCCCCGCCGGCCGATCGAAACGAACCGGGGCGGGCGGAAAGTTGCAGTCTGTAACAAACAGATTCACGCCCGGCCCGTATTCGCTTTACCTTCTGCCCAAAGCGCGGGCATCCGGCCCGCCATACGACAGAGGGGAGATTCGCATGAGCAGAGTCCGCAGCGGGACGTTTGCCTCGGTTCTGGCGCTGGCCACGGTCCTCGGGGGGACGGTCGCCTGGGCCGACGTCACCATCGGCGCCGGATTCGTGCTGTCTGGCGGCAACGCGCCCTACGGCCTGCAGGAGCGCCGGGGCGTCGAGGCGGCGGTCGAGGCGATCAATGCGGCCGGCGGCGTCAACGGCGAGAAGATCAAGGTCGTCTTCGGCGACGATGCCGGCGACCCGCGCCAGGCGGTGCAGGTGGCCAACGACCTGGTGAACGACAAGGTCGTCGCCGTGATCGGCCACACCCTGTCGGGCTCCACCGTCGCCGCCGCCGCGGTCTATGACGAGGAAGGCGTGATCATGATCACCCCCTCGGCCCCCGCGGTGGACCTGACCGAGAAGGGCTACAAGACGGTGTTCCGCACCGTCGTCCGTGACGACCAGCAGGGCAACGTCGCCGGCGCCTACATCTCCGAGCATTTCAAGGGCAAGAAGATCGCCTTCGTCCAGGATTCGACCACCTACGGCAAGGGCCTGGCCGATGCCACCAAGGCGGTCGTCAATGCCGCCGGGGTGAAGGAAGCCGCCTATGAGACGATCACGCCCGGCGAGCTCGATTATTCCGCCACGATCTCGAAGCTGAAGGCCGACAACATCGACGTCGTCTATTACGGCGGCCTGTACAACGAGGCCGGGCTGCTGCTGCGCCAGATGCGCGACCAGGGGCTGAAGGCGCAGTTCATCTCCGGCGACGGCCTCTACGCCCAGGATTTCTGGTCGATCGTCGGCCCGGCCGGCGAAGGCGTGCTGCTGACCATCGACAACCCGCCCGAGACCAACCCGGCGGCGAAGGACGTGGTCGCGGCGCTGAAGGCCAAGAACATCGATCCGGCCGGCTACACCCTCTACGCCTATGCCGCGGTCCAGGTCTGGGCCGAGGCGGCGAAGAAGGCCGGCTCGACCGATCCGGCCAAGGTCGCCGCGGCGCTGCATGACGGCAGCGACTACAAGACCGTGATCGGCGACATGGCCTATGATTCGAAGGGCGACCGCACCAAGTCCGGCTACGCCCTGTTCCGCCGCACCGGCACGACCTTCGAGCCGGCGAAGTAAGCCGCATCCTCCTGCGGGATCGCTGCGAAAGGGGCCGGCCCAGCCGGCCCCTTTTTCATGGTGGCGGCCGCAGCAGCCGTTCGCCCACCAGGAAGTCGACGCCGCGCTGGTAGGCCGCGTCGGTGTCGCCGCGGATCTGGCCCTGGGCATGGCCGACATACTGGCCGGTGCGCAGATCGGCGATCCGGATGTCCATGGTCGAGATCAAGGTTGAAACCTTGTGCACGCTGGCGACCACCGCCAGCGTCGCCCCACTCTTCCGGGCCACTGCCAGCCAGCAGTCACCGCATTCGTAGCGCGGGGCCGTCGCCGCCACCTCGGCCGCGAAGGGCGA